>NZ_JBFUEB010000046.1:0-45573 GCF_056404395.1 Rhizobacter sp. P2_D12
TTGATTGCCTGGCGGCAATCAAGGCGCTCCTCCTTTACTTCCCTCCGAGGAGCCCCCCAGCTCCCCACGCCGCACCGCGCACTTCCCCCCAAAAAAAGAGCGTGCGTCGTGTTTTTGGGGGGGAGGGAGCGGTGCGCGACGCGAGGAGGTGGGGTGCTCCTCGGAGGGAAATAAAGGAGGAGCGGAAGGCCTGCCGCCAGGCAGGCGTTCCGCGGGGGACATTCCCGCAGAGGAGCGCCCCACCTCCTCGCGGCAAAAGAACCATCAGCGCGAGAACGAATCGACGACGCTGCCATCGACCCCGATGGCCTTGACCGTGATGGTCGAGTCCTTGATGTCCAGCCGCAGGTAGTGGTTCACCGCGCTCGCCTTCGCGTTCAGCGAACCGATCGCACGGAACCCCGCCAGGTCGGAGCCGCCGCCGCCGGTGATCACGTACACCGTGCCTTTCGCGTCGTCGCGCACGCCGGCCGGGTTGCTGCTGTCGGCATACACCGGCACCGAGCGCTCGTACACGTGGTTGTGGCCCGAGATCACCATCTTCACCTTGTACTTGCTGAAGTCCTGCAGCAGCGTGTTCCACGAGGCGTTCGCCGCGTGCCCGTCCGAGTACGTCACCAGCGGCGCATGCGTCAGCACGATGGTGTTCCTGATCAGCGGGTTGGCCGCCGCCTTGGCCAGGTCGTAGCGCAGCCAGTCGAGCTGGTGCTTGTAGTAGTACGAGTCGTAGTTGCTCTCGTTGGCCGCGGTGCAGTTGTTCGAACACTCCATCAGGTTGTAGTAGTCCGAGTTCAGGTGCATCACCGCGAAGTGCGTGTTCTTGTAGTCGAACGAGTAGTACATGAACTCGCCGTACACGCCCCGGGTCTTGGCGCACGCCGAGGCATAGAACTCGCTGTCGGTGAAGTGCTTCACGTCACTGCGCGTCCAGTCCTGGAAATAGGCCTTGGCCTGCGTGTGGTTGGGCACCAGCTTCTGCACGCTCGCCTGGTCGAACACGTCGCAGAAGCCGTTGCCGAACTTGTCGGGGTACCAGCCGTCGCCGAAGTTGTCGTCATGGTTGCCGACCACCGGGAAGTAGTACACCGGCAAGCCCGCCGCCGGCGTCTTGGTCTGCAGCGGCGCGATGATCTCCTTGAAGCTGCCCTTGGACGCATCGCTCGGGCAATCGCCGCGCTGCACCCAGTTGGTCGACTTGTCGTAGCCGGTGATCATGTCGCCGGTGTTGAACACGAAGGCGGCCGACTTCTCCGCCGCCATCTTGCCGACCAGGTTCATGTGGATGACGTTGCCGTCGCAGCCGCCGCCGGCCCGGCTGTCGCCGTAGGCCAGGAAGCTGAAGCTGGTGCCGTCGCCGGCCGGCGTGCTGGGCGCGGCCGCTTCGGCCGATTCGCCGCCACCACCACCGCTGCAGGCCGCCACGACCGCCAGCACGAGCAGGCCCAGGTGAAGAAGACGATGCATCGCAGGACCCCGTTCAGTATTCATAGGCGCCGACGTCGATCTTGCCGCCTTGCGGCCGCGCGGTCGCCAGGTAGTCGCGCGCGACCAGCGCCGTCGGCACGCCGGTGTCGATGGCCGGGCTGGTGCTCTTCAGCGTCAGCGGCGTGCCGCCGGTGGTGGTGGCGTACTGCGGGTCGAGCACGCGGCTCGCATCCGTGAGACCCGTCACCGTCGAGTACAGCGTCGGCCACTGCCCCGCCGGCACCTGGGTGTCGTTCAGCGAGAAGGTGGGCGCGCCGTTCGAGGTCCAGTAGATGTTGCCGCTGATGCGCAGCGTCGCGAAGTTCGTCAGCGCGTCGCCGTTGACCTTGATCACCGGCCGGTTCGCCGAGCCGTAGATGATGTTGTTGACGATCTCGACGCCGGTGCCGGCCTGCCCGACCTCGGATTCGTTGGACAGGAAGATCGAGCCCTGGCCCGCCGTCGCGGTGTTGTAGCAGCTGTTGTTGTAGATGCGCACGTTCGACGACGACGACGTGGCCACGCAGGCCCAGGTGGCGTTGACGACGACGTTGTTGCGCACGATGCCGTCGTAGCTCTCGTAGTTGCCGTCGACCAGCCGCTCGGCATCGGTCTCCTGGCCCAGCATGATCGCGTGGCCGTTGTCGGCGCGCCCGATGTTGACCAGCAGGTTGTTCTCGAAGATCGTGCTGCGCGCATTGCCCTTGGCGTACATGCCGAAGTCGGGCACGTCGTGCACGTAGTTGCCGGCGACACGCGTGTTGTTGGCGCCGACGATGTCGATGCCCTGGGCATTGCTGCCCGGCGTCACGACGCCCGCGCTCTGGAAGATCTCGTTGTCCAGCACTTCCACGTCGTTGGCGGTGCGCACCAGCTTGACCACGTCGGCCACGCTGCAGCACAGCTTGTTGCCCTGGATGCGCACCTTGGCGGTGTCGACCTTGATCACGTTGCCGTCGTCGCCGCCGGTGGTGCTGCCGCGCACCTCCAGGCCCTGCACCGTCCACCAGCTGGCAAAGCAGTCGGTGTTGCCGGTGCCGCTGCCGATCGCGTCCTCGTCGCAGGCGTCGTTGTAGAAATAGATCGTCGGGCCGGTGCCGCTGCGCTGCAGGACCGGCCGCTCGCCGTTGTAGCCGCGCAATGTGATGCGGGCGGTCGAGGTGCCTGCCGTGCGGATCACGACCGCCTCGCTGTAGGTGCCGGCGCGCACCTGGATGGTGTCGCCGGGCTGCGCGCTGTCGACCCCCTTCATGATGGTCTTGAACGGCGCGTCCAGCGTGCCGGCGGCGCTGTCGCTGCCGCTGTTGCTGACGAACCAGCTCTTGCCGTTCGAGCTGCCGCCGGGCGTGAAGCTGGCGCTGACGAGGGTCGCCGCGCTCATCGTCACGGTGCAGGACGCGCTGCCGCTGCAGGCGCCGCCCCAGCCGCTGAAGACGTAGCCGGTGGCCGGCACGGCGTTCAGCACGTAGCTGTTGCCTTGCGACAGCGAGAGGTTGCAGTCGGTGCTGCACGACAGGCCGGCCACCGTCGAGGTGATGCTGCCGGAGCCGTCGACGTGGACCTGCAGCGCAAGCTGCGGTCCGTCGGATCCGCCGCCACCGTTGTCGCCGGAGCCCCCGCCACCCCCACCGCCGCTGCAGGCGGCCAGGATGGAGACGGTCATTGCGGCGGCCGCCGCGAAACGCTGAACTCTGCTGATGCTCACTGCCAGGACCCCGGATGCCACTCACCGGGTCGACAGCCCGGGCGAGTCGGGATTGTCCGACAACGAGGCGGCCCGTGCCGCCGCGCATCCCCCCTAGTCAGGTGGCCCCTGGATCAGCGGGAGAAGCTGTCGAGCACCGTGCCGTCCTTGCCGGTCACCTTGACCGAGACGGTGCTGCCGTTGACGTCCAGCCGCATGTAGTGGTGCGCTGCCGTCGCCTTCGCGTTCAGCGGCCCCAGCGTCTTGAAGCCCGCCAGCGCCGAGCCGCCGCCGCCGGTGACCACGTAGACGGTGCCCTTGGCATCGTCGCGCACGCCGTTCGGGTTGGCATCGTCGGCATACACCGGCACCGAGCGCTCGTAGACGTGGCTGTGGCCCGAGATGACCATCTTCACCTTGTACTTGCTGAACTCCTTCACCAGCGTCGGCCACGAGGCCACCGGCGCATGGCCGTCCGAGTACGAGATCACCGGCGCGTGCATCAGCACCACGGTGTTCTGGATGGCGGTGTTGGCGGCGTTCTTCGCCAGGTCGTAGCGCAGCCAGTCGAGCTGGTGCTTGTAGTAGTACGCGTCGTAGTTGCCTTCGTTGGCCGCAGTGCAGTTGCTCGAGCACTCCATCAGGTCGTAGTAGTCGGAGTTGACGCGCAGCACGACGAAGTGGGTGTTCTTGTAGTCGAACGAGTAGTACATGAAGTCCGGGTACACGCCGTTGCGCGTCTTCGCGCAGGCCGCGGTGTAGAACTCGGCATCGCTGTAGTGCTTGACGCTCGCGGTCGTCCAGTCCTTGAAGTAGGCCTTGCTCTGGGTGTGGTTGGGCACCAGCTGCTTCGGGTCGAACACGCTGCAGAAGCCGTCGCCGAACTTGTCCGGGTACCAGCCGTCGCCGAAGTTGTCGTCGTGGTTGCCGACCACCGGGTAGTAGAAGACCGGCAGGCCGGCGGCCGGCGTCTTGGTCTGCAGCGGCGCGATGATTTCCTTGAAGCTGCCCTTGGATGCATCGCTCGGGCAATCGCCGCGCTGCAGCCAGTTGGTCGACTTGTCGTAGCCGGTGATCATGTCGCCGAGGTTGAAGACGAACGAGGCCGGCTCGGCCACCATGCGGCTCACCAGCGCCATGTGCGCGACGTTGCCGTCGCAGCCGTTGCCCGAGCGGCTGTCGCCGTAGGCCATGAAGGTGAAGGCCCCGCCGGCCACCGGCGCGGCGCCGGTCGTGAAGGTCCAGCTCTTGGCGGCGGCCAGCGCGTTGCCGGTCACGTCCTTCACCGCGGTGCCCAACTGGGCGGTGTAGGTGGTGCCGTAGGCGAGGGCGGCCGACGGCGTGAAGACCGCGTTCGAGCCGGAGCACGACACCGCGCCGGCCACGCCGTTGATCGACAGGCTGGCGCTGGTGACGGTGCTGCAGTTGACCGCTTCCGAGAACGTCACCGACACCGGGCTGGTGATCGCCACCGAGGTGGCGCCGGCGGCCGGGCTGGTGCTGGAGACCGTCGGCGGCGTCGTGTCCGACGGCGTGCTGGACGTGAACGTCGCGGTGACGGCGGCGGCCTGCGCCATCGTCACGGTGCAGGCGCCGACGCCCGAGCAGGCGCCGCTCCAGCCGCTGAAGCTCGCGCCGCTGGCCGGCGTGGCCGCCAGCGTGACGACGGTGCCCGAGGCGAAGCTCGGCGAGCAGCTGGTGCCGCAGGCCGTGGCCGGCGTGGTGATCGCCACCGTGCCGCTGCCGCTGGTCGTCACCGTCAGCGTGAGCTTGGGCCGCTCGGTGAAGGTCGCGCTGACCTTCTGGCTGGCGCCCATCGTGACGCTGCAGGTCGGCACCGTGCCGCTGGCGGCGCAGGCATCGCCCCAGCCGGCGAACTGGAAGCCGTCGGCGGCCGTGGCGGTCAGCACCGTGGTGGCGCCGCTGTCGTAGGTGGCGCTGCAGGTCGCGCCGCAGTCGAGCGCGCCGGAGGCGGCCTTGATGCTGCCCGAGCCGGTCTTGCTGGCCGTCAGCGTGTAGGTGATGGTCTGGAACGTCGCGTTGACGGCGGTCGAGCTCGACAGCGTCACCTTGCAGGTCTCGGCGGTGCCGGTGCAGGCGGACGTGTTGGTCCAGCCGGCGAAGCGCTGCTTGGCGGCGGCCTTCGCGGTCAGCGTGACCTGGGTGCCCATCGGCAGCATCTCGGCGCAGTCGCCGGGGCAGTTGATGCCCGACGGCGCCGACTGCACCGTGCCGCTGCCGCTCACGTTGACGTTGATCGCCGCCATGCTGGCGGGCGTCGGCGCGAAACTCGCGCTGACGGTCTGCGCGCTCGACAGCGTCACCTTGCAGCTGCCGGTGCCGGTGCAGCCCGCGCCGCTCCAGCCGCTGAACGAGAAGCCGCTGGCCGGCGCGGCCGACAGCGTGACGCTGCTGCCCTGCGGGTAGTTCTCGCTGCAGTCGCTGCCGCAGCTGATGCCGGCCGGCGCCGAGCTGACGCTGCCGGAGCCGCTCAGCGTCACGTTCAACGCGAAGCTGGGCACCGGCAATGCGGTGAAGGTGGCGGTCACCGAGCGCGCGCTGCTCATCTGCACCGTGCAGCTGCTGCCGGTGCAGGCGAGGCCGCTGCCGCTCCAGCCGCCAAAGGCGTAGCCGGTGGCCGGCTGGGCCGTCAGCGTGACGGCGGTGTTGGCGGCGTAGTTGCCGATGCAGTCGCTCGCGGTCGCGCAGCTCAGCGTGCCGACGTCCGCGCTGACCGTGCCGCCGCCGGCGATGGTGACGGCCAGGTTGAAGCGGGTGCCGGTCTGCTGGCTGAAGGTGGCGGTGACGGACTTGGATGTCTCCACCGTCACCGCGCAGTCGGCGGTGCCGCTGCAGTTGACCGCGCTGCCGCTCCAGCCGGCGAAGGCATAGCCGCTGGCCGGAGCCGCGCTCAGCGTGACCTGGGTGCCGCTGTCGAAGGCCTGGCTGCAGTCGGCGCCGCAGTCGATGCCGGCCGGCGTCGACTGCACCTGGCCCTGGCCGATGCGGCTGACGGTCAGGCTGGCCTGGGCGGTGGGCGCGGGGGCGGCGTCTTCCTCGCCCTTGCCGCACGCGGCGAGGACGAGCAGGGCGGCGAAGGGCAGCGCGAGGCGAAGGTGCTTCATGGAGGACAGGACCGATCAGTATTCGTAGGCGCCGACGTCGATGGTCCCGTTCAGCGGCCGTGCCGTGCCCAGGTAGTCCTTCGTGACGAGCGAGGTGGCGACACCGGTGTTGATGGCCGGGCTGGTGCTCTTCAGCGTCAGCGGCGTGCCGCCGGTGGTGGTGGCGTACTGCGGGTCGACGATGCGGCTGGTGTCGGTGCGGCCGGTGACGGCCTTGTACTGCGCCGCCCACTGCGTGGACGAGATGCTGTTGTCCTTCAGCGAGAAGCCGGGCGCGCCACCCGTCGCGTAGTAGATGTTGCCGTCGATGCGCAGCGTGGTGAAGTCGGTCATCGCATCGCTGTTCACCTTGATCAACGGGCGCCCGGCCGAGCCGTAGATGATGTTGTTGTAGATCTCGATGTTGACGCCCGGGGTGCCGATCTCGGATTCGTTGGACACGAAGATCGAGCCCTGGCCGGCGGTCGCGGTGTTGTAGCAGCTGTTGTTGTAGATGCGCACGTTCGACGACGACGAGGTCGCGACGCAGGCCCAGGTGGCGTTGACGACGACGTTGTTGCGCACGATGCCGTCGTAGCTCTCGTAGTTGCCGTCGACCAGGCGCTCGGTGTCGGTCTCCTGGCCCAGCATGATCGCGTGGCCGTTGTCGGCGCGGCCGATGTTGACGAGCAGGTTGTTCTCGAACAGGGTGTTGCGGGCATTGCCCTTGGCGTACATGCCGAAGTCGGGCACGTCGTGCACGTTGTTGCCGGCGACGCGGGTGTTGTTGGCGCCGACGATGTCCACGCCCTGCGCGTTCGTGCCCGGAGTCACGAGGCTGGTGTTCTGGAAGATCTCGTTGTCCAGCACTTCCACGTCGTTGGCGGTGCGCACCAGCTTCACGATGTCGGCCACGCTGCAGCACAGCTTGTTGCCCTGCAGGCGCACCTTGGCGGTGTCGATCTTGACGACGTTGCCGTCGCCGCCGCCGCTGGCGCTGCCGTGCACCTCCAGCCCCTGCAGCGTCCACCAGCTCGCGAAGCAGTCGGTGTTGCCGGTGCCGGTGCCGATGGCGTCCTCGTCGCAGGCGCTGTTGTAGAAGTAGATCGTCGGGCCGGCGCCGTTGCTCTGCAGCACCGGGCGCTCGCCGTTGTAGCCGCGCATCGTGATGCGGGCCGACGCGGTGCCGGCGCTGCGGATCACGACCGACTCGGTGTAGGTGCCGGCGCGCACTTCGATGACGTCGCCGGCGGTGGCCACGCCGACCGCCTTCATGAGGGTCTTGAACGGCGCCGTGAGGCTGTTGCCGGCGGCCGAATCGCTGCCGCTGGGGCTGACGTACCAGCTCTTGCCGCTGCCGCCGGTGCTGGTGGCGGTGAAGGTGGCCGTCACCGACTTCGCGGCCGACATCGTCACCGCGCAGGTGCTGCTGCTGCCCGAGCAGGCGCCGCCCCAGGCGGTGAAGCTGTAGCCGCTGGCCGGGGTGGCGGTCAGCGTGACGCTGGTGTTGGCCGCGAAGCTGGTGCAGCCGGTGCCGCAGGCGGTGCCGGTGGGCGAGCTCGACACCGTGCCCGAGCCGGTGGTCGACACCGTCAGTGCATAGGTCGAGGTGGGGGTGGCGGTGAAGACCGCGGTCGCGCTGGCCGCGGCATTGACGGTCACCTGGCAGGTGGCGCTGGTGCCGGTGCAGGCGCCGCTCCAGTTGCTGAAGGTGTAGCCGCTGGCCGGCGTCGCGCTCAGCGTCACCGCGGTGCCGGCGTTGACCGTCGCGCTGCAGGTGCTGCCGCAGGCGATGCTGGCGCCGCTGGCGTTGACGGTGCCGCTGCCCTGCTTGACGACGGTCAGCGTGTAGGTGTTCAGCGCGAAGGCGGCGCCGACGGTGGTGGTGGCCGTGGGCTTCAGCGTGCAGCTGCCGCCGGCGGTGGTCACCGTGCCGATGGTGGCGCAGGCGCCGGTCCAGCCGCCGAAGTGCGAGGCGGTGCCGCTGGTGGCGGTCAGCGTGACGCTCGTGCCGCTGGCCAGCGTCGTGGTGCAGGCGGTCGGGCAGTTGATGCCGGCGGGGCTGGACACCAGCGTGCCGGCGCCGTTGCCGGTGACGGCGGTGTTCAGCGCGACGCTGCTGGCCGGCGTGGCGGTGAAGCTGGCCGACACGCTGCGCGCGGCCGACATCGTCACCACGCAGGTGTTGGTGCCCGAGCAGCCGGCGCCGCTCCAGCCGCTGAACGAATAGCCCGAGGCGGGCGATGCAGTCAGCGTGACGACGGTGTTGTTGTTGAAGCTCGCGTTGCAGGTGCTGCCGCAGGCAATGCCGGCGGGCGACGAGTTCACCGTGCCGGAGCCGCTGGTGCCGACGCTCAGCGCGAAGGTGGACGCGGCCACCGGCGTGAAGCTGACGCTGACGCTGCGGGCGCTGCTCATCGTCACGGCGCAGGTGCTGCCGCTGCACGAGACGCCGCTGCCGCTCCAGGCACCGACCTGGTATCCGCTGGCCGGGGTGGCCGTCAGCGTGACCACGGTGCCGGTCGCGAAGCTGCCGCCGCAGTCGGTGGCGCTGCTGCACGAGAACGGCGTCACGTTGGACGCGACGGTGCCCGAGCCGGCGACGGTCACGTCGAGCGCGTACTCGGTGGCATTCACCTGGCTGAAGGTGGCTTGCAGCGCCTTCGACTTGTCCAGCGTCACGGTGCAATCGCCGGTGCCGGTGCAGCCGGCATCGCTGCCGCTCCAGCCGACGAACTGGTTGCCCGAGGCCGCCGCTGCATGCAGCGTCACGGCCGAATCCTGCGTGTAGGTGCCGCTGCAGTCGACGCCGCAGTCGATGCCGCCCGGTGTCGAGGCCACGGTGCCCTGGCCGACGCGGTTGACCGACAGCACGGCCATCACCGGCTCCGGCGAGCCCGAGACATCGTCTTCGCCACTCTTCGAGCCGCCGCAGGCGGCCAGCGTGGCGGCCATCACGGCCAGGCTCAGGATTCTGGAGACAGGGGAGAACGCAGGGCGCAGGGTCGAGATCAGGGGCATCGCACTTCAATCCGGGCTAACACCGGGATCCGACACGGAGCCCTGGCCGGACGCATTGTGTTGGCGCCCACTCACGAACCTGTTTCCAGATGTGGGATAGACGGACCGGTCCGGATGGTGGCCGTCGGACGACGGATGGACCGCGTTCGGACCGCGCGTGGGCACCCACTCGCCGCAAACCGTGGTGCAGCGCACACAGACCATCCATCGGCTGTCCGAATGGCTGACATCGGCGGCATCCGGTGTCGGGCCGTTGCAACGCTGCCGCGCGCCATGCGCGCAGCCTGCGCTTCGTGCACCCCCGCGTTTGCGGGGAGCTTGTTACAAAAACAATCGGAAAAGACTTCCGACCGGCGCACCCCGGGCTGGCAGAAGTTGCAGGGTGGGCAGCGCCCGTGCCGGGTCGCCGCAAGGTATGTGGGCACCCCGTAACTCAGGGATTGGCGCTGCCCGGGCGTTCTCCGATCATCCCGACCATTCAAATTGGGAGCTTGAGCGGGGTCTGGGTCTCAACCGGTAATCCGGGGCAGTTTTTTTGAAACACCTGGATTTACCATTCGTCCTTTTCCGGCTCGCGTGTTCCCCTCGATGGCAACGCTGGCTTTTCTCAAATTCAACCGCAGACTTATTCGCGGAACACATCGTCCATAAAGAATCATGACCACCGTTGCGATCGTCGGGTTGGGGTATGTCGGATTGCCGCTGGCAGTTGAATTCGGCAAGAAATACAAAACCATTGGCTTTGATTTGTCCGCGCCCAAGATCGCGGCATACCGTGAATTCACCGACCCGACCGGCGAGGTCAGCACCGAGGCGCTGAAGTCTGCCACCTTGTTGCAACCCACCACCGACCCGGCGGCCCTGAAGGACGCCGATTTCATCGTCGTCGCCGTGCCGACGCCGGTCGACGACGCGCACAACCCGGACCTGTCGCCGCTGATCGGCTCCAGCACCTCGGTCGGGCGCAACCTGAAGCGCGGCGCCACCATCGTTTTCGAATCCACCGTGTACCCCGGCGCGACCGAAGAGGTCTGCATCCCGATCCTCGAGAAGGAATCGGGGCTGAAGTGGAAACAGGATTTCTTCGTCGGGTATTCCCCCGAGCGCATCAACCCGGGCGACAAGCAGCACACGCTGACCACCATCACCAAGGTGGTCTCGGGCGACACGCCGGCCACGCTGGCGCTGGTGGCCGAGATGTACGGCAGCATCATCACGGCCGGCGTCTACCCGGCGGCGAGCATCAAGGTGGCCGAAGCCGCCAAGGTGATCGAGAACACCCAGCGCGACCTGAACATCGCGCTCGTCAACGAGCTGTCGCTGATCTTCCACCGCATCGGCATCGACACCCTCGAGGTGCTGGAAGCCGCCGGCACCAAGTGGAACTTCCTGCCGTTCCGCCCGGGCCTGGTGGGCGGCCACTGCATCGGCGTCGACCCGTACTACCTGACGCACAAGGCCGAGCGCCTGGGCTACCACCCGCAGGTGATCCTGGCCGGGCGACGCATCAACGACGGCATGGGCAAGTACGTCGCCGAGCAGACCATCAAGAACCTGATCCAGGCCGGCTTCCAGGTGAAGGGCGCCGACGTCGTGGTGCTGGGCCTGACCTTCAAGGAAGACTGCCCGGACCTGCGCAACTCGAAGGTGATCGACGTGATCCGCGAGCTGCAGAGCTACGGCGTCACGGTGCACGTGCACGACCCGGTGGCCGCGGCCGACGAGGCGCGGCACGAGTACGGCGTCGACCTGGTGGCCTGGGACGCGCTGCCGAAGGCGCAGGCCATCGTCGCCGCGGTCGCGCACAAGGGCCTGAAGGCGCGGACCATCGACGACTACGTCGCCAAGCTGGTGCCCGGCGGCCTGTACGTCGACGTCAAGAGCCAGGCCGATGCCAAGGCGCTGAAGGCGCGCGGCCTGAACGTGTGGCGGCTCTGAACATGGCCGGCAGCGTGGAAACCACCGCATTCGACACCGTGCTCGACCAGGTGCGCGCCACGCCGCGCCGCTGGCTCGTCACCGGCAGTGCCGGCTTCATCGGCTCGCACCTGCTGGAGCAGCTGCTGCGCGCCGGCCAGCAGGTCACGAGCCTCGACAACTTCTCGACCGGCCACCAGGCCAACCTCGACGAGGTGCGCGCCCTGGTGGGCGAGGACGCCTGGTCGCGCCACGCCTTCATCCGCGGCGACATCGCCGACCTGGCTTCCTGCGCGCAGGCCTGCGAAGGCGTCGACGTCGTGCTGCACCAAGCCGCGCTCGGCTCGGTGCCGCGCTCGATCAAGGACCCGCTGACCACGCACCGCTCGAACGCGACCGGCTTCCTGACGATGCTCGAGGCGGCCCGCGCCGCCGGCGTCAAGCGCTTCGTCTATGCGGCGTCCAGCTCCACCTACGGCGACTCGCCGACCTTGCCGAAGGTCGAGGACCGGATCGGCCGGCCGCTGTCGCCGTATGCCGTCACCAAGTACCTGAACGAGCTGTACGCCGAGGTGTTCGGCCGTTGCTACGGGCTGTCGACCATCGGGTTGCGCTACTTCAACGTGTTCGGCCCGCGCCAGGACCCGAACGGCGCGTACGCCGCCGTGATTCCCCGCTGGGCCGCCGAGATGCTGGACGGCAAGCGCTGCGTCATCAACGGCGACGGCGAGACCTCGCGCGACTTCTGCTTCGTGCTGAACGCGGTGCAGGCCAACCTGCGCGCCGGGCTGGCCGAGGATCCGGACGCATCGAACCAGGTCTTCAACGTGGCCGTGGGCGACCGCACCACGCTGAACCAGCTGCATGCGGCGCTGGCCGAGGCCTTGAGGCACGAATGCCCCGGCCTGCGGGTCGAGCCGCCCGAGCATGCGCCGTTCCGCGCCGGCGACGTGCGCCATTCGCTGGCCGACGTGGGCAAGGCGAAGCGCCTGCTCGGCTATGCGCCGACGCACGACGTGGGCGCCGGACTGCTGCAGGCGATCGGCTGGTATGTGCAGCGTGCACGCCAGCCGGCCTGAACCCTTTTGCCCGTTCCGCACGGACGCCGTGCCGCCTTGATTTTCTTTCTTGATTGACTCGACCCAGGACCCGCCATGAACTCCGACAAGATCCGTTCCGTCATCGCCAAGCATGCCCGCCTGTCGGTGGACGCCGCCACGCTGACCGACGACAGCGACCTGTACGCCGCCGGCCTGACCTCGCTGACCACCGTCAACCTGATGCTGGCACTGGAAGACGAGTTCGACATCGAGTTCTCCGACAAGATGCTCGGCCGCAAGACCTTCGAGAGCATCCGCTCGCTGTCCGAAGCGATCGAAGAACTCGTCAGCGCCTGAGCGCTGCGCCGTCATTCCTGGAGACGACATGTCGCAACCCACCAAGCTCAGCCCCCAACTGCCTGCCCTGCTCGAAGGGCTGCACGGCATCGGCCGCGACGTCATCGCGCCGCACGCCGTCGAGGTGGACCGCGACGCGCGCTTCCCGCACGAGGCCTTCGCCGCGCTGAAGCAGCAGAAGCTGCTGTCCTGCTACGTGCCGGTCGAGTACGGCGGCATGGGCCTGAACATCAGCGACCTGTCGCAGATCTGCGAGGTGCTGGGCCAGTACTGCGGCTCCACCGCGATGATCTTCGCGATGCACCAGATCCAGGTCGGCTGCATCGTGCACCATGCGCTCGAGTCCGAGTTCTTCCGCGGCTATGCGCGCGAGATGGTCGAGCAGCAGCTGCTGATCGCGTCGGCCACCACCGAGCTGGGCATCGGCGGCGACGTGCGCTCCAGCATCTGCGCGGTGCAGGTGACGGGCGACCGCTTCACGCTGGAGAAGCAGACGCCGGTGATCTCGTACGGCGCCACCGCCGATGCGATCCTGGTGACCTGCCGCAAGTCGGAAGACGCGGCGCGCAACGACCAGGTGCAGGTGCTGGTGCGCCGCGCCGACTACGTGCTGACCAAGCTGTCGGGCTGGGACACGCTGGGCTTCCGCGGCACCTGCAGCGAAGGCTTCGTGCTGAAGTCGCAAGGGCGCGCCGAGCAGATCCTGCCGCAGCCGTATGCCGACATCCACCGCCGCACCATGCACCCGTTCGCGCACTGCGTGTGGGCGTCGCTGTGGCTGGGGCTGTCGATCGACGCGGTGGCGCGCGCGCGCAGCGCGGTGCGTGCCGAGGCGCGCAAGAACCCGAGCGTGACGCCGATCTCGGCCACGCGCCTGGCCGAGCTCGACACCGTGCTGTTCTCGATGCGCGGCGGCGTCTACCAGGCGCTGCGCGAGTACCACGACCTGCTGCTCGCCGACGATGCCGAGGCCTTCTCCGGCTTCGGCTTCGCGATCAACATCAACAACCTGAAGCTGACCGCCTCGCAGTTCGTCGTCGAGATCGTCGGCAAGGCGATGCTGATCTGCGGCATCCAGGGCTACCGCAACGATTCCAAGCTGACGCTCGGCCGGCACCTGCGCGATGCGTATGGTGCTGCGCTGATGGTCAACAACGACCGCATCCTCGGCCAGAGCGCCACGATGCAGATCGTGCAGCGCTGAAATGAAGACGTTCACTGTCTTCGATGGGCGCCCGCGCCTTTGCCGAACCGGCGGCTTGGTGCGGAGATCCCGGATTGGCATCCGGGCTACCCGGTCCCGTAGCCCGGATGCCAATCCGGGGCAGCACCCTGGCCAAGCCCCTGCTGCAAGCTGCGCGCCCAGCGCCGACTGAGCCATTTTCAAGGACACCACGCCATGTGCACCCACCACGACGATCCGTACAAGCAGTACCAGGCCGAGCTGATCGAGGCCGGCCTGCTGATTCCCCTGGGCGTGCGCGGCGTCTATGGCCGCAGCGGCACCTTCGAGAACATCATCGACCAGTTCGAGTCGCTGGTGACGCGCGAAGGCGCCTTCCAGGACGCCGAGGTGATGCGCTTCCCGCCGATCTTCAACCGGCAGCACTACGAGCGCATCGACCACATCAACAACTTCCCCGACCTGATGGGCTCGGTGCACAGCTTCCTCGGCGGCGAGAAGGAGCACCAGGCGATGCTGGGCAAGTTCGAGGCGAAGCAGGACTGGACCACCGAACTCTCGCCGGCCGAGGTGATGCTGGTGCCCGCCGCCTGCTACCCGCTGTACCCGACCGCCACCGGCACGCTGACCGACAAGGGCCGCGTGGTCGACCTGAAGACCTTCGTGTTCCGCCACGAGCCGTCGGACGACCCGGCGCGCATGCAGATCTTCCGCCAGCGCGAATTCGTGCGCCTGGGTTCGCCCGAGCAGGCGCTGAACCACCGCAACGACTGGCTGCAGCGCGGCCAGGCCATCCTCGAATCGGTGGGCCTGCCGGTGGCGAAGGTGCTGGCCGACGACCCGTTCTTCGGCCGCGGCGCACGCATGATGAAAGCCACGCAGCGCGAGCAGGACCTGAAGTACGAGCTGGTGGTGCCGATCTGCAAGGAAGACAAGCCGACCGCGATCACCTCGTGCAACTACCACCTGGACCACTTCGGCATCTCGTTCGACATCCTGACGCCGGACGGCAAGCCGGCGCACACCGCCTGCATCGGCTTCGGCCTCGAGCGCATCGCGCTCGCGCTGCTGAAGACGCACGGCTTCGACCCGAAGCGCTGGCCGCACGAGGTGCGCCAGCGCCTGGCGATGGCCTGAGCGAGGCCGGCGCATGAAACGTGTCCTCGCGATCGAGCCGGCGAGCTTCCAGCGGCATCCGATCCACACCGAAGCGCGCACCTGGGCCGAGACCAACTGCTACGCCGACGTGCTGATCGAGCTGCTGCACGGCCTGGGCCACGACCCGGTGCCGGCGCTGGCCTTCACGCTGGGCGTCGACTTCGAAGGCGACCAGTGGACCTTCTTCAAGTTCCCCGATGGCGACCTGTACGACCTGTATGGCGTCGACATCCAGGAGCTCGCGGTGTGGCGCCCGCTGGCCGACCACATCGAGGACCAGGTGGCGGCCGGGCGGCCGGTGCTGGTGGAACTCGATTCGTGGTTCCTGCCCGACACGGCCGGCTCGGCCTACAAGCTCGCGCACACCAAGTCGACGGTGGGGGTGGTCGCCATCGACGTGAAGGCGCGCCGCATGGACTACTTCCACAACCAGGGCTTCTACGCGCTGGACGGCGATGACTTCCGCGACGTGTTCCAGCTGGACGGGCTGGTGCACGAGCGCATGCTGCCGCCGTACATCGAGTACCTCAAGAAGCGCCCGAACTTCACGCCGCCCACCGGCGCGGCGCTGCTCGACGCGTCGCTCGCGCTGCTGCGCAAGCACCTGACGCGCGTGCCGGCCGACAACCCGTTCGAGCGCTTCAAGACGCAGTTCGCGAAAGACCTGGACTGGCTGATGCAGGCCGACATCGCGACCTTCCACACCTACTCGTTCGCGACGCTGCGCCAGTACGGCGCGTGCTTCGAGCTGGCCGAGACCTACCTGCGCTGGCTGGCCGGGCAGGGCGTGGCCGGCACCGCGGCCGCCGCCGATGCGTTCGCGCAGATCTCGCAGACCGCCAAGGCCTTCCAGTTCCAGCTGGCGCGCTCGATGGCGCGCAAGAAGGCGCTGGACCTGGCGCCGATCGACGCGATGGCGCAATCATGGGCAGCAGGGATGGCCGAACTGCAGCGCCTGCGCGGGTGACCCGCCCTGTCATGAAGAGCGCGCTGCCCGGCCACATCGCACGCGTGGCCGCGGTCGTGCTGGACGGCGGCTGGGAGATCGCCGCAGGCGGCGTCGACTGGGCGCCGGTGGCCGAACGCGGCACCGTCGCGGCCAGCCTCGGCGTGGCCGTCGACACGCACGACGGCCGCTACGACGCGCAGGACTGGCACTACCGGCTGCGCTTCGCCGCGCCCGCGCGCACGGCGGCGCAGCGCCAGCAGCTGCGCTTCGACGGCCTGGCCGGCCTGGCCGAGGTGTCGCTGAACGGCCAGAAGATCCTCGAGGCGGACAACATGTTCGTCGCCGAGGTGGTCGACGTCACCGCGCTGCTGCAGGCCGACAACGAACTGCAGGTCCGCTTCAAGTCGCTCGACCGCGAACTCGCGGCGCGCCGGCCGCGCCCGCGCTGGAAGACCGCGCTGGTCGAGGCGCAGAACCTGCGCTGGGTGCGCGGCACCTTGCTCGGCCGCATCCCCGGTTGGACGCCGCCGATCCACCCGGTGGGGTTGTGGAAGCCGGTCGTGCTGGAGACTGTCGGCCCGGGCGAGCTGGCCGCGATCGACCTGCAATGCTGCGCCGAGGACGGCGTGGCCCGCCTGCGGCTGCAGGCGCAGCTGACCGCGGGCAGCGACGTGGCCGAGGCGCGCCTGCGCATCGGCGACCAGGTGCATGCGCTGGCACTGTCGCCCGACGGCCTCGCTGCCGACCTGCACCTGCCCGGGCTGCCGCTGTGGTGGCCGCACACCCATGGCACGCCGGTGCTGCACGACTGCGCGATCGAGCTGCGCCAGGGCGCGCACTGGACGCGCATCGATGGCGGCCGGGTCGGCTTCCGCCAGCTGAAGGTGGCGCGCGACGGCGGCCTGGTGCGCTTCGAGCTGAACGGCGAGCCGGTCTTCTGCCGCGGCGCCTGCTGGACCACCGACGATTTTCTCCGGCTGCACGGCGACCCGCTGCAACTGCGCCGCACGCTCGAACTGGCGCGCGACGGCGGCCTGAACATGCTGCGCATCGGCGGCACGATGACCTACGAGTCGGACGCGTTCTACGCGCTGTGCGACGAACTGGGCATCCTGGTCTGGCAGGACTTCATGTTCGCCAACATGGACTACCCGGTCGGCGACGCGGCCTTCCGCGCGAGCATCGAGCGCGAGGCCGCGTACCAGCTGAACCGGTTGCAGGCCCGTGCATGCATCGCCGCCTACTGCGGCGGCAGCGAGGTGGAGCAGCAGGCCGCGATGCTGGGCCTGCCGGCCAGCGAATGGAGCAACGACTTCTTCGCCGAGACGCTGCCGGCGCTGTGCGCGAGCCGCCATGCCGGCGTGCCGTACTTCCGCTCGTCGCCGTGCGAGGGTGCGCTGCCGTTCCACGTCGGCACCGGCATCTCGCACTACTACGGCGTCGGCGCCTACCGCCGGCCGGTCAGCGACGCGAAGCATGCCGGCGTCAAGTTCACGACCGAGTGCCTGGGCTTCTCGCACGTGCCCGAGCCCGAGACCATCGAGCTGCTGGCCGGCCACCCGACGATCGCGCCGCACCACCCGCTGTGGAAGCAGCGCCAGCCGCGCGACAACGGCGCCGGCTGGGATTTCGAAGATGTCCGCGACCACTACCTGCGCGAGCTGTTCGGCCTCGACCCGGTGGCGCTGCGCAGCCAGGACGTGGCCCGCTACCTGGCGGTGTCGCGCGCGGTGACCGGCGAGGTGCTCAAGCGCGTGTATGCCGAATGGCGCGCGCCGGGCAGCGTCTGCGGCGGCGGCCTGGTGTGGTTCCTGAAGGACCTGTGGCCCGGCGCCGGCTGGGGGCTGGTCGACAGCACCGGGCGACCCAAGGCGGTGTACTGGGCGCTCAAGCGCGCGTGGGCGCCACGCACCGTGCTGATCACCGACGGCGGTCTCGACGGGCTGCAGCTGCAGGTGCACAACGAAGGCCGCGAGCCGCTGCACGGCAGCGTCGAGATCGCGCTGTACCAGGACGGCAGCGTGCGCACCGCCACGGGCAGCGCGCCGCTCGAGCTGGCCGGCCGCAGCCGGGTGGGCCTGCAGGCCGATGCGCTGATCGGGCATTTCGCCGACACCGCGTATGCCTACCGCTTCGGGCCGCCGCAGCACGACGTCGCGGTGGCGCGGCTGAAGGACGCCGACGGGCGGACGCTGGCCGAGGATTTCCATTTTCCGCACGGCATGAACTTCGCGCCGCAGCGCGCCGGCGCGCTGGCTGCGCAGGCGCAGCGCGACGACGACGGCAGCGTGCTCGTGACGCTGTCCAGCGAGGCCTTCGTGCAGTCGGTGCAAGTCGAGTGCGCCGGCTACGTGGCCGACGACGCGCATTTCCACCTCGCGCCGCAGTCGCGCAAGCTGCTGCGCTTCCATCCGCTCGACGCGGTGCCGCGCAAGTTCAAGGCGCACGTCGGCGCGCTCAACCTGCGCGAAGGGGTGACCGTCCGTGCGGACTGACGACGCCCCGCTGCATGCCGCCGGGCTGCCGCGCACCGAGGTGCGGCGCGAGCCGGTGTACCTGGGCGATGCGGCGCGGCCGCTGTTCGGCTGGTACCACGTGGCCGAGGCGGTGCCGCGGCGCGATGGCGTGCTCGTGATCTGCAACCCGATGGGCTACGAGTACGTGCACGGGCATCGCTCGCTGCGCCACCTGGCCGACGACCTGGCGCGCGCCGGCCTGCCGACGCTGCGCTTCGACTACCACGGCACCGGCGACTCGCCGGGCTCCGAGCTCGACCCGGGGCGCCTGCAGCGCTGGCAGGACGACATCCATGCCGCGATCGCCGCGGCGCAGTCGCTGAGCGGCAGCGAGCGCGTCGGGCTGCTCGGTGTGCGGCTGGGTGCGACGCTGGCGACGCTGGTGGCCACGCAGCGCGAGGTCGACTGGCTCGTGCTGTGGAACGTCTGCGCATCGGGGCGCCGCTACGTGCGCGAGATGCAGGCGCTGGACATGGCGGCCGGCGGCGGTGAACGCAAGGTCAGCGCGCCGCTGGAGCCGGCGGGTTTCCTGATGGGGCGCGAGACCCAGGATGCCATCAAGGCGGTGCAACTGACGCGCGAGGTGCCGCGTGTCGGTGGTCGCACGCTGCTGGTTGCGCGCGATGACCTGATCGGCGAGGAAGAGGCGCTGCGCGAGCACCTGCTGATGCTGGGCGTCGCGACCGATGCGGTGGCCTTTGCCGGCTATGCGGACATGATGGCCGAGCCGGTGCACACCGTGGTGCCGCGCGCGGCGCTGGGCGGCATCGTGCAGTGGATGGTGGCGCAGACGGGCTTGCGCGACGCGGCGCCGCCGCTGCTGGCCTCGCCGGCCGGCGCGGCGCGGGCGGAGTTCGGGCACGCGATGCTGGACGGCCGCACGGTGCGACTGGCCGAGAGCCTGTGTGCGCTCGGTGCGCAGGGCCAGCTGTTCGGCATCCATGCGCAGGCGGCTGGCGATGCCGCGCCGCAACGGCCGATGGTGGTGCTGTTCAACTCCGGCACGGTGCACCACGTCGGGCCGAACCGGCTGTACGTGATGCTGGCGCGCGAGCTGGCGGCGCTGGGTTTCCCGAGCGTGCGCTGCGACCTGGAAGGCCTGGGCGACAGCGTGCAGCGCGGGGCCGGGCGCGAGAACCACCCGTATCCCGACAGCGCGGTGCCGGATGCGCAGCAGGTGCTGGCGAGCCTGCGCCAGCGCTTCGGCGTGCGCGAGTTCGTGCTGATGGGGCTGTGCTCGGGCGCGTACACCGCGTTCCAGACCGCGCTGGTCGAGCCGGCGGGGCTGATCAGCGAGCTGGTGCTGATCAATCCGCTGACCTGGCGCTGGGTGGAAGGCGATGCGGTCGACACCCAGCATTTCTCGGCGGTGGCGCACTACAAGGGCACGATGCGCCGACTCGACAGCTGGAAGAAGCTGCTGCGCGGGCAGGTGAACCTGGTCTACCTGGCGGGCGTGGTGCTGTCGCACCTGCGCAAGCAGGTGGCCTCGCGGGTGAGTGCGATCAACGAGCTGCTGTTCCCGTCGCGCGGGCCGCTGCTGTCGCGCCAGCTGCGGCAGCTGTTCGCGGCGAAGCAGAAGGTGTCGCTGTTCGTGTCCTCGGGCGACCCGGGCTGGGACATGCTGCAGGACGGCGCGCGCCAGACCGCGCGAAGGGCGCTGAAGAGCGGTGAGCTGGCGCTGGAGTTCATCGCGGACGCGGACCACACCTTCTCGCGCGACGATGCGCGGCGGCGGGTGATCGCGGCCATTACCCGCAGGTTGCGTTCGTAGCCCGGATGCCAATCCGGGAAGTCTCGGACAAGCCCCGGATTGGCATCCGGGCTACACAAAACCGCGCGGGTTCTGGCTCTGCCAGCGCCACGCATCCGCGCACATCGCGTCGATGTCGCGCGTCGCCGACCAGCCCAGCAGCTCGCGCGCCAGTGACGGGTCCGCATAGCAGGCCGCCACGTCCCCCGGCCGCCGCGGCGTGATGCGATACGGCACCGCCTTGCCGCTCGCCCGCTCGAAGGCCTTCACGACCTCCAGCACGCTGTAGCCGCGCCCGGTGCCCAGGTTCACCGTGACCGATTGCTGCCGCTCCAGCAGGAAGCGCAGCGCCGCCACGTGCCCGTCGGCCAGGTCCATCACGTGGATGTAGTCGCGCACGCCGGTGCCGTCGGGCGTGTCGTAGTCGTCGCCGAACACCTGCAGGAACTCGCGCTGGCCGACCGCCACCTGCGCCACGTACGGCATCAGGTTGTTCGGCACGCCGCGGGGGTCTTCGCCGATGCGCCCGCTCGGGTGCGCGCCGACCGGGTTGAAGTAGCGCAGGAAGGCGATCTGCCAGCCGGGATCGCAGCGCGCCAGCTCGCGCAGCAGCTCCTCGCCCAGCAGCTTGGTCGTGCCGTAGGGGTTGGTCGCCGACAGCGCCGAATCCTCGGTGATCGGCAACTTCTCGGGCTGGCCGTATACCGTGGCCGACGAGCTGAACACCAGCCGCCTCACGCCATGGTCCTGCATCGCCTGCGCGACGTTGATCAGCCCGCCCAGGTTGTTGCGGTAGTACTCGAGCGGCTTCTGCGTCGATTCGCCGACCGCCTTGTGCGCCGCGAAGTGCACCACCGCGTCGATGCGGTGCCGGCGCAACACCGCGTCCATCGCCGCGCGCTCGCAGACGTCGGCCTCGATGAACACCGGCGCGCGGCCGCCCAGCCCGGCCAGCCGGTCCAGCACGACCGGCGAGCTGTTCGCGAAGTTGTCGACCCCGACCACGTCGAAACCGGCGGCCTGCAGCGCAAGCCAGGTGTGGGACGCGATGTAGCCGGTAGCACCGGTCAGCAGGATGGTGGGCATGGAGCGCGCAGGGTGGGGCAGGGCGCTGGATCATAGGTCGGCCCCCCGGCAGCCGACAGCCCCCGGGATGGATGGTCATGGGCCGCCACCTACAATCGCGCGCATGCTGAATGCCTTCTTCGCCTCGCTCGGCGCCAGCGCGCTGGAGCGCATCACCCTGCTGCTCAACCACGTGATCGCGTCCGAGAGCGTCGCCACCGACCGCCTCAAGCCGCATGCCGGGCGCAGCGTGCAGCTGACGCTGACCGGCTGGCCCGCGCTGCTGCCGCCCCCGCCGCAGATCGCCTTCCGCATCACGCCGGCCGGGCTGCTGGAGTGGTGCGGCAACGAGCCGCCGGCCGATCCCCCCCACCCCGCCGACCTGCGCCTGACGCTCGATGCCTCGAACCCCGCCCGCCTTGCGGCGCAATGGTTCGGCGGCGAGCGCCCCAAGGTCGGCATCGAAGGTGATTCGGCCTTCGCCGCCGACGTCAGCTGGCTGATCGACAACCTGCGCTGGGACCTCCAGGACGACCTGGCCAAGGTCATCGGCCCGGGCCCGGCCCACGAGCTGTCGCGCTTTGCCGGCATGGTGGCCGGCGGGCTGCGCGAGGCGGTGCACGTGCTGCAGGGCCTGGTGCGGCGCAACGGGGGCGGTTCCCCCCGATGAGGCACCTGCTGCGGCTGCTGTTCATCGGTTTCATCGTCCTGCGCTACGGCCTCGACGAGCTGGCGCTGTCGGGCTTTCGCCAGCGCTGGGTGCGCGTGCTGGTGTGGGTGATGACGCTCGGCCGGCGCCTGCACGCGCCGCGCGGCGTGCGCCTGCGCGAGGCACTGGAGCGGCTCGGGCCGATCTTCGTCAAGTTCGGCCAGGTGCTGTCGACCCGGCGCGACCTGCTGCCCGACGACCTGGCCGACGAACTGGCGCGGCTGCAGGATCGCGTGCCGCCGTTTCCGGCGGTGGTGGCGCGCCAGCTGGTCGAGCGCGCCTACGGCCGGCCGGTCGAGGACGTGTTCGCCAGCTTCGAGGCCGAGCCGGTGGCCAGCGCGTCGATCGCGCAGGTGCACTTCGCGACGCTCAAGGGCGGCCGGCACGTCGCCGTCAAGGTGCTGCGCCCCGGCATGCTGGCGGTGATCGAGGACGACCTGTCGCTGCTGCGCACGATCGCGCGCTGGATCGAGCGCCTGTCGGCCGACGGCAAGCGGCTCAAGCCGCGCGAGGTGGTGGCCGAATTCGACAACTACCTGCACGACGAGCTCGACCTGGTGCGCGAGGCCGCAAACGCCGCGCAGCTGCGCCGCAACATGCAGGGCCTGAACCTCGTGCTGGTGCCCGAGATGGTGTGGGACCTGTGCACCACCAGCGTGCTGGTGATGGAGCGCATGTACGGCGTGCCGATCAGCCAGACGCAGCGGCTGCGCGAGGCCGGTGTCGACATCCCCAAGCTCGCGCGCGACGGCGTGACGATCTTCTTCACGCAGGTGTTCCGYGACGGYTTCTTCCACGCYGACATGCACCCGGGCAACATCCAGGTGAGCCTGGACCCGAAGACCTTSGGCCACTACATCGCGCTCGATTTCGGCATCGTCGGCACGCTGACCGAGATCGACAAGGAGTACCTGKCGCAGAACTTCATCGCCTTCTTCCGGCGCGACTACAAGCGCGTGGCCGAGCTGCACGTCGAGTCGGGCTGGGTGCCGCCGAACACGCGGGTGGACGAACTCGAAGGTGCGATCCGCGCCGTCTGCGAGCCGCACTTCGACCGGCCGCTGAAGGACATCTCGCTGGGCCAGGTGCTGCTGCGGCTGTTCCAGACCTCGCGCCGCTTCAACGTCGAGATCCAGCCGCAGCTGGTGCTGCTGCAGAAGACGCTGCTGAACGTGGAGGGCCTGGGACGCCAGCTCGACCCCGAGCTCGACCTGTGGAGCACGGCCAAGCCCTTCCTGGAGCGCTGGATGAACGAGCAGGTGGGCTGGCGCGGGCTGCTGCTGCACCTGAAGAAGGAGGCGCCGCGCTACGTGCAGCTGCTGCCCGAGCTGCCGCGGCTGCTGCACGACGCGCTGCGCGCGCCGCGCGGTGGCGACCCGCGCTTGCTGGAGGCGGTGCTGGCCGAGCAGCGGCGCACCAACCGGCTGCTGCGGGCGATCATCTACGGGGCGATCGGGTTCGTGCTGGGGCTGGCGGCGACGCAGGTGAGCCTGCATTGGCGGTGAGCGGCCTGCGTCCGGGCTGAGCTTGGGCGAACGGGGGGGCGGCCCGGCATTTGCATGCGGGTGGCTTCCACAATGGATAATCCCCGCCGCCCTCCATCCGCGCCGCGAGCCAAGGTCGAATGAACACCACCCTGATTTCCTTCGTCGTGCTGTACCTGCTGGGAACCCTGGGCCTGGGCGTCTGGGCCGGCACCCGCATCAAGAACACCAGCGATTTCGCGATCGCCGGCCGCAGCCTGCCGCTGATCATGGTGGTCACCACCACCTTCGCGACCTGGTTCGGCGCCGAGACGGTGATGGGCATCCCGGCCAAGTTCGTGCAGAGCGGCCTGGGCGCCATCGTCGAAGACCCGTTCGGCGCCGGCACCTGCCTGATCCTGGTCGGCCTGTTCTTCGCGACCCGGCTCTACAAGCAGAACCTGCTGACCATCGGCGATTTCTACCGCAAGCGCTATGGCAAGGGCGTCGAGGTGTTCTGCTCGCTGGCCATCATCCTGAGCTACCTCGGCTGGGTGGCGGCGCAGATCACCGCGCTCGGCCTGGTGTTCTCTGTGCTCACCAACGGCGCGATGTCCGAGACCGCCGGCATGATCGTCGGCACGCTGGCGGTGCTGGTCTACGTGGTGGTCGGCGGCTTCCTTGCGGTGGCCTGGACCGACTTCATCCAGATGATCGTGCTGGTGATCGGCCTGTCGATCATCGCCGTGTTCGCGAGCGACCTGGCTGGCGGCAGCGACAAGGTGCTGGCGCTCGCGCAGCAGAAGGACCTGTGGCACTTCCTGCCCGCGCCCAGTTTCACCGAGATCGCGATGTTCGTCGGCGCCGGGCTGACGATGATGCTCGGCAGCATCCCGCAGCAGGACGTGTTCCAGCGCGTGATGTCGGCGCGCAGCCCCGAGACGGCGCGCAACGGCGCGGTGATCGGCGGCGTGAGCTACATCCTGTTCGCCTTCGTGCCGATGTTCATCGTCGCCTGCGCCGTGGTGGTGATGGGCGACAGCGCGCTCGACCTGGCCAAGAACGACTACCAGCGCCTGTTGCCCACCTTCGTGCTGACCAAGATGCCGCTGGTGATGCAGATCCTGTTCTTCGGCGCGCTGCTGTCGGCCATCAAGAGCACCTCGTCGGCCACGCTGCTGGCGCCCAGCACCAGCTTCGTCGAGAACATCCTGAAGAACCTGCGCTCCACCATGACCGACCGCGAGCAGCTGTTCGCGATGCGCAGCACCATCGTCGTGTTCGCCGCGCTGGTGCTGGCCTACGCGATCGCGATGAAGGGCACGTCGATCTACGACCTGGTCTCGGCGGCCTACCAGATCACGCTGGTGGGTGCCTTCGTGCCGTTGGTGATGGGGCTGTACTGGCAGCGCTCCACGACGCAGGGCGCGGTGCTGTCGCTGGGGGCCGGCATCGCGGTGTGGGTGATGTACTTCCCGCAGATTTCCAGCTGGGGCGAGCATTTTCCGGGGCAGCTGGCCGGCCTGATCGCCGCATTTGCGGGCATGATCGTGGGTTCGCTCGCGCCCCAGGTGCTGAAGAACCGGCACGAACCGCGCCACCAGGTGAGCGGCTTGAACGCCTGAGATCTGCCATCACCTGCAAGGCCCGTGGGCTGCGCGCGGCGCGCTGCAAGGCGCGCACGCCCGTCCACTTATAATTTCGTGTTTTGAATCAAAGGCTTAGCCATGCCTATCTACGCCTACCGGTGTGCGGCCTGCGGCCACGCCAAGGACGTGCTGCAGAAGATCTCCGATCCGGTGCTGACCGTGTGCCCGAACTGCGGCGCTGAATCCTTCCAGAAACAAGTCACCGCCGCCGGCTTCCAGCTGAAGGGCTCGGGCTGGTATGTCACCGATTTCCGCAACGGCTCGCAGGCACCGGCCACCGGGGCGGCGCCCGCGGGGGGCGAGGGTGGCAAGGGCGATGGGGCCAAGGGCGATGGCGCCAAGACCGAAGGCGCTGCCGCGCCCAAGGCCGATGCGCCGGCCGCCGCCACGCCGGCGGCTGCCCCGAGCACGCCGGCCGCTTCGTCGGGCGGCGGCAGCGCCTCCGGCGGCAGCCAGTGAGTCCCCAAGGAACCTCGTGAAGAAATACCTGATCGCCGGCCTGCTGGTCTGGCTCCCGCTGGCCGTGACCATCTGGGTGCTGCACTCGGTGCTGGGCCTGCTCGACGAC
This sequence comes from Rhizobacter sp. P2_D12, assembly GCF_056404395.1. Classification (NCBI taxonomy): domain Bacteria; kingdom Pseudomonadati; phylum Pseudomonadota; class Betaproteobacteria; order Burkholderiales; family Sphaerotilaceae; genus Rhizobacter; species Rhizobacter sp. P2_D12. Next base: position 25,601 of record NZ_JBFUEB010000046.1, read on the forward strand.
GTGTTCGGCAGCGTCGTGGCCGCCTCGCAGGCGGTGTTGCCCGAGGCCGCGCGCCAGCCGCTGGACGGGCTGCGCTCGATCCCCGGCCTGGGCGTGGTGCTGATGATCGCCGGCCTGCTGCTGACCGGCGTGTTCGCGGCCAACATCTTCGGCCAGTGGTGGCTGTCGCAGGCCAACCGGGTGCTCAACCACATCCCGATCGTCAAGTCGATCTACAGCTCGGTGAAGCAGGTGTCGGACACGCTGTTCTCGAGCAGCGGCAACGCCTTCCGCGAGGCGGTGCTGGTGCAGTACCCGCGCCAGGGCTCGTGGACCATCGCCTTCGTCACCGGCCGCCCGGGCGGCGAGGCCGCCACGCACCTGAGCGGCGACTACCTGAGCGTCTACGTGCCGACCACGCCCAACCCGACCTCGGGCTTCTTCCTGATGGTGCCGCGCGCCGACGTGATCGTGCTGTCGATGAGCGTCGACGAGGCGCTGAAGTACGTGATCTCGATGGGCGTGGTGGCGCCGCCGTCGCCGGTGCCGCCCGTGCCGCCGGTCCTGCCGCCGGAAGCCCCGCGAAATCAGATCGGTTGAGCGACCGCTGGCGAACGCTCAACCACCGCCTACCCTTCTTCAAGCCGGCGCTTGCGCGCGCGCAGCCCGGCACCGACGACCGATCCCTGGAGAGAACACATGAGAACAACGTATTGCGGCCTCGTCAGCGAAGCGCTGATGGGCCAGACCGTGACCCTGATGGGCTGGGCCCACCGCCGCCGCGACCATGGCGGCGTTATCTTCGTCGACCTGCGCGACCGCGAAGGCCTGGTGCAGCTGGTCTGCGACCCCGACCGTGCCGACATGTTCAAGGCCGCCGAGGGCGTGCGCAACGAGTTCTGCCTGAAGATCGTCGGCAAGGTGCGGCCGCGCCCGCCCGGCACCGAGAACGCCAACCTGACGAGCGGCAAGGTCGAGATCCTGTGCCATGAGCTCGAGGTGCTGAACCCGAGCGTGACGCCGCCGTTCCAGCTCGACGACGACAACCTGTCGGAGACCACGCGCCTGACGCACCGCGTGCTCGACCTGCGCCGCCCGGCGATGCAGAAGAACCTGATCCTGCGCTACCGCGTGGCGATGGAGGTGCGCAAGTTCCTGGATGCCAACGGCTTCATCGACATCGAGACGCCGATGCTGACCAAGAGCACGCCCGAGGGCGCGCGCGACTACCTGGTGCCCAGCCGCGTCAACGAAGGCATGTTCTTCGCGCTGCCGCAGAGCCCGCAGCTGTTCAAGCAGCTGCTGATGGTGGCCGGCTTCGACCGCTACTACCAGATCACCAAGTGCTTCCGCGACGAAGACCTGCGCGCCGACCGCCAGCCCGAGTTCACGCAGATCGACATCGAGACCAGCTTCCTGACCGAGGAAGAGATCCGCGGCATGTTCGAGGGCATGATCCGCACGGTGTTCCGCACCACGATGGGCGTGGAGCTGCCGGTGTACCCGACGATGACGTATGCGGACGCGATGTTCCGCTTCGGCTCGGACAAGCCCGACCTGCGCGTGAAGCTCGAGTTCACCGAGCTGACCGACGTGATGAAGGACGTGGACTTCAAGGTCTTCTCGGGCCCGGCCACCAGCAAGGACGGCCGCGTGGTGGCGCTGCGCGTGCCGGGCGGCGGCGAGATGAGCCGCGGCGAGATCGATGCGTACACCGACTTCGTCAAGATCTACGGCGCCAAGGGCCTGGCGTGGATCAAGGTGAACGATGCGGGCAAGGGCCGTGAAGGCCTGCAGAGCCCGATCGTCAAGAACCTGCACGATGCGGCGATCAACGCCATCATCGCGCGCACCGGCGCGCGCAACGGCGACCTGCTGTTCTTCGGGGCCGACAAGGCCAAGGTCGTCAACGACGGCATCGGTGCGCTGCGCGTGAAGATCGGGCACAGCGAGTTCGGCAAGAAGAACGGGCTGTTCGAGGACAAGTGGGCGCCGCTGTGGGTGGTCGACTTCCCGATGTTCGAGTACGACGACGAGGGCGAACGCTGGAACGCGGTGCATCACCCGTTCACCGCACCGAAGGACGGCCACGAAGACTACATGGACACCGATCCGGGCAAGTGCGTGGCCAAGGCCTACGACATGGTGCTCAACGGCTGGGAGCTGGGCGGTGGCTCGGTGCGTATCCACCGCGCCGAGGTGCAGAGCAAGGTGTTCAGCGCGCTGAAGATCGGGCCGGAAGAGGCGCAGCTGAAGTTCGGCTTCCTGCTGGATGCGCTGCAGTACGGCGCGCCGCCGCACGGCGGCCTGGCCTTCGGGCTGGACCGGCTGGTCACGCTGATGACCAAGGCCGAGTCGATCCGCGACGTGATCGCGTTCCCGAAGACGCAGCGCGCGCAAGACCTGCTGACGCATGCCCCGAGCCCGGTGGATGAGAAGCAGCTGCGGGAGTTGCACATTCGGTTGAGGAATCCGCAGGCGGCGTCGGCGGGGTGATTCCTCTGCGCTGCTGAGCTGAAAAAAGAAAATGCCGCCCTTGGGCGGCATTTCGCGTTTGATCTGTCGAATCAGGTTGGTGCCGGTGGCGCGATGCAGAACCGGCCTAGCAACTTGTTCGTGACGTATGGTGCGCTGTCGCCCACCGCGTTTCTGGCCTTTACGGTGACTTCGTAGTAGTTGTCACCTCCGGTGAATTGTCGTGTTCCACCGTTCGCACCGAGAATCACGTCGCTGTCAGTCTTCATCAAGCCGCCCCCGTAAGAAGGAGGTGCGTATTCCCGCAGCGTGAGAACGTATTCGGTGATCGGGCTTCCGCCAGTGGATGTGCCTGCGCTGACTGCGGCGTCGAAGACTTTCCCGCACTGGGCTGTCCAGGAGACAGTCGGCATGCTGGGCACCGTGATCGCCGTCGTTCCCGTGGCTGTCGCGGCACTACTCAGGTTGGCCTGATTCGTGACCGTGACGGTGCACGAATAGGCGGTCCCATTGGGCAGTCCGTTGACCGTTGCCACCATGTTGGACACGGTGGCCGTCTGCACGGTGCTGCCCGCGGTGCACGACAGCCCATAGCTTGCGATGGCGCTGCCGCCGTTCTGCAGCGGCGCGCTCACCACGATGTTCAACGCAGCGTTCCCGGGCGAGGACGTGCCAGGCGTGACGGTCAACCCGGGCGCACTCGGCGCGGTGACCGACGTGGTGGCGCTGGCACTGGCTTGGCTGCCGTCTCCGAAGCTGTTGTGCGCCTTGACCGAGCAGGAGTAGGTCTTGTTGTTGGGCAGGCCGGTGAAGGTCTTGCTCAGGCTGCTCGGCGATGGCGAGAAGCTCAGGCCTCCATCGCAGATCAGCTTGTAGCTGTCGATGCTGGCGCCGCCATTCTGGGCCGGTGCCCCGACCGTGACGGTCAGGGACGCGTTGCCGGCGCTCGCCGGACCCGCGGTCATCGACAGCGTCGGAGCACCGGGCGTCGTGCCGGGCGTGGCCGCCGCTTGCGACGTGCTCGACCCCGCGCTGTTCGTCGCGGTCACCGAGCAACCGTACGACACGCCATTGGTCAGCTCCGTCACGCTGAACTTCCCGTTGTCGATGCCGCCCACCGTGCCGCCCGTGCAGCTCGCAGCGTAGGTTTCACCGGCCACCGGCGTGAAGCTGTAGTTGAGCGTCCGGTCGCCCACGCTCACGGACAACGCCGGCGCGAGTGGCAGCGCGTTGGGCGTCCCGGTGATCGTCGCGGAATCGGTCGACAACGAGCCCCGCGTCGCGCGGACCAGGCATGCGTAGGGCGTGCCGTTGGCGAGCCCGGTCGCCTTCACGCTGCTGGCCGTGCCGGCGCTCTTGTTGATGTCGCCCGGCGAGCACACGAGCGCATAGCTCACGTCGCTGCCGTTGGCCGAGGGCCGCGTGAACGAGACGGTCAGCTCGCCGCTGCCGACCGACGAGATCGCCACATCGGATGCCATGGCCGGCGCCGTCTCCACGACGCCCGCCGAGGGCGTCGCGAGGATGGCTGTCGACGGTTCGCCCGAACCGGCCACGTTGCGCGCGAACACCTTGCACTCGTACGGGTCGCCGTTGGTCAGCTCCGTGACGGTGATGCCGTAGGTGTCCTTGCCCGCGGCGTCGACGGCCCACAACCGGGTCCCGTTCCTGCAATTCGCGGTGTAGCCGCTGATGTCGGCTCCGCCGTCGYCTGCCGGCGCCTGGTAGCTGAGCGTGATGCTGGCGTTGCCGGCTTCGGCGCGAACGTTGGTCGGCGCTTGCGGCGTGGTGCGCGGCTTCGTGCTCTTGGACTCGACGGACCGCGTGCTGCCCGCGGTGTTGGTGGCCTCCACCCAGCAGGCATAGATGCTGCCGTTCTTCAGCCCGCTCACCGTGATCGGGCTGGACGCCGCGGACGGGCTCCGGACGTCGCCACAGGTCGCGGCATGGCTGCTGGCGGGCGAGCCGGCACCGCTGCCCGCGTCGAAGGCCACGGCGATGCTGGCATTGCCCGGGGTCACGCTGAGCAGCACGGGCGCGGGCGGCGCCGTCACTGCGAGCGTCACGGTCTGTGCGGCGGACGCGCTGCTGACAGTGCCCGTCTCGGTGCGGGCGGTCACGACGCAGTCGTAGGGCACGCCGTCGTCCAGTCCGTTCACCGTGATCGGCGAGGTCGTGCCGGTCTGGCTGACCTGCTCGGTCGCGGATGTGCAGGTGACGGTGTAGTCGACCACCGGCGAGCTGCTGTCGGTGACGGGCGTGAAGCTGATCGCCACGCTGCCGTTGCCGGCCGTGGCCTGCACCGCCTGCGGGGCACTCGGCGCGGCGGTGCCGGTGGACACCGGGGCCGCCAGCGCCGTGACGGTCTTCGTGGCCGAGGCGGCGCCCGCGCCGACGTCGTTGACCGCGGCCACGCTGCAGCCGTACGCCGTGCCATTGACCAGGCCGGCGACCAGCACGCTGCGTGCGTCCGGGCCGGTGTCGCGTTTCGCGAGCTTTTCGCCGGCGATGCAGCTGACCCGGTAGCCGGTGATGGGCGACCCGCCGTCCGTGGCGGGGGCCGTGAAGCCGATCGTGGCGGTCGTGTCGCCGCCGATCGCGTCGGTCAGCGTGGGTGCCCCCGGCACGGTGGCGGGCGTGACGGTCACCGCGCCGGAGTCGGCGCTGGTGCCGGCCGGGGTGACGCGGGTCACCACGCAATGGTGTTCCTCGCCATTCTTCAACTGCGGCACGGTGATCGGGCTGGCGCTCGATTCGACGGTGACGACCTGGCTGTCGATGTAGCAGGTCGCCCGGTACAGGTCGCCCGACTCGGTGGCCGTGCCTTTCGCGCGGCGCTTGGACGCACTGGCGCTGGTGCTGCCGGTGTTGAACGCGACGATGGCCGCGCCGGCGCTGCGTGTGACCGCGATGCCGGTGGGTGCCGCCGGCGCCCCGGCCGCCACCAGCGTGCCCGCCAGCGGGGTCACCACCGCCGCAGCGGAGGCCTTGCCGGCTCCCACCGCGTTGAGGGCACTGCTCCAGCAGGTGTGGGGAACGCCGGGGGTCAGCCCCAGTACCACGATCGGGCTGGCGGCGGCGTAGCTGTAAGAGACCTTGTCCGGCGCGAGGCAGACGCCGAGGTACGAGCTGACGGCGGTGCCGCCATCGGTGCTGGATTCGGCGAAGCTGATGACCGCCGAGGTGGCGCCCGCTGTCACCACCACCGAGCCGGGCGCCGCCGGCGTTCCGCTCGTGGACGCCGCGCCGGCGGTCACTGCGGCAGCGCTGGCCGCGGCGCTGGTGCCGCTGCTGTTGACGGCGCTCACGGTGCAGCTGTAGGTGTCCGCGTTGTGCAGGCCGGTCACCAGCACGTCGTCGCTGGCCGTGCCATGCGAGTCGGTGTGCACCTTGACGGTCTCGGTGCTGCTGGTGCACTCCGTGTCGAACCCCGTGACGTTCTGCGGGTTCGAGACCTTGAAGCTCAGCACGATCGACTGGTCTGCCGGCGTGGCGACCACGTCGGATACCGCGGACGGGGCGGCACTGATCACCGTGCCGGTGTCGGCCGCGTCGCTGCCACCGCCACCGCCACCGCCGCCGCAGGCGACGACGAGGCTGGCCAGCAGCAGGCCGAGGGAAGGTGAACGCAAGGATGCAAGCTTCATGGATCGAGAGCTCCGGAAGACCGAGGGGGAGGAATCGGGCGGGTGCCAGCTTGCGCATCGAATGTGGAGAAAAGATGCAGCCGCGAGCACACAGACGGGCCGGTGTCCATCCCCCAGGTCGCGTGCCCGTTCGTCAGTCGGGCCCTGGCATCATCCGGGGCCATTCCGTCCACTGTTTTGAAAAGGATCCCGCCATGAATCGTGTCTGCCTGCTGGCGGGTGTTGCAGCGGCCCTGGTCTTGTCGGGCTGCGGCAAGCAGGGCGCCGAACTCGGGCAAGGGGGCTCGGTCGTCACCGGCTCGGCCGGCCCGGCCGGTGCGCAATCGGCGGCCCGCGAACTGGTCAGGTGCGATGCACCGGTGGCCACGCTCGCGCTGGTGGAGAACCCGAACGGCTACACCATGGTGTCCGGCTACAACTTGCCGCAGTCGCCGGTGCCGCTGGTGCGGCTGCTGGCGCAGCAAAGCGGCTGCTTCCGCGTGGTCGATCGTTCGGCCGGCCTGCGCGCCACGGTGCAGGAGCAGGAGCTGAAGGACGCCGGCATCCTGCGCAAGAACGGCAGCACGGTGGCCAAGGGCAAGGGCTACGAGGCGCAGTATTCGCTGACGCCCAGCCTCACCTTCAGCGAGCAGAACGCCGGCCGCGAGATCGGCGGCATCCTCGGCATGATCCCGGTGCTGAACAAGTTCGTCGGCGTGGCCGACAGCGTCAAGCTGAAGGAAGCGCAGGTGGCGCTGCTGCTGACCGACAACGAGACCACCGAGCAGCTCGCTGCGTCGACCGGCTCGGTGCGCGTGACCGACCTGGGCATGGGTGGGCTGGTGCTGGGCAAGCTGGGCGGTGCGGCGGGGGCCGGGTGGAGCAACAGCAACGAAGGCAAGGTGATCGCCGCGGCCTTCCTGGATGCGCACAACCACCTCGTGACGCAGGTGCGGATGCTGCAGGGCAAGGAGCTGCCGCCGGCGGTGCCGGTGAAGGGTGTGAAGGGCTGAACGTTCCGGGGCTCGGAAATGTGACGAGGCTGACACTCGTCACACGGGCGGCGTGACTTGCTGGCAGGACGATGCGAGGTCCCATGGGTACCGTCGGTGTCCTTGCCATTCACGCTTCGCCCATGCGTTCCATCTTGCGCACATCGTTCCGCTCTCGAACCGATGGATACGTTGACTGCGGACCTCCGCCGGAAGCTGCAGTGATCGACGCCGAGCAATGGAAGCAACTGCTTCGAGAGGCGAGCCATCCCGGTACCATCGAACTGCAAGCGATCGATCCTGGTGACGGATCGATCGACCTGCTGGTGCTGCCGCCCCCGCAGGCCAGGCCCGAACAGCCCACCGTGATCCTCGATCTGGGCGCATGCGCAACGCGCCTGACGGTTCACACCTGGGTGGGTCGGCAGGTGCAATGGCGCGGTCAACTGATCGACGTGGAAGCTCCGCAGGTTCAGGTGTGGATACCTCCTGAAGCGGGCGAACTGCCTGTCCAGTTCGGACGCCCCAAACTGGTGGCCGAGGCCGTGGTGCGACCACCGCTCGAACAACTTCCCAAGGGTTGGACGCCTGTCGAAGAACTGGATGAAGTGGCCTGCAGGCTCGACAAGGCCTCCGTCTTCATCGAGATGGGCCAGGGGATCATCTCGGACAGACTGGAGGTGATGAGCTCGCAGCTGTGGTCGTGCTGCTTCATCGTCGGGATCAACCGGGCGACGGGATTGGCTGGGGCGTATCACTATCCAGCGGCCTCGTTGCACGACCCGCACGTGTGGCTCGACATGAACGCCTGGCGGGATGCATTGCATCCCACGCAGGCGATCTTGCTGAAGCCCGCGTATGGCGCGGAGACCGACACGGGGACGTGGACCGCAAAGGCCGACCTCGATGCACTGGCTGCATGGCTGCAGCATGACGGGGCGCAGCTGGAGATTCGATCGGCTTCCCGTCCCTGGATGCGCAGTGACGGGCGGCAATTCCTGGCCGGAGATGCAGACGCCAAAGGCCTGGGGGACGCCGACCACATCCTGTCCGCGTGCCGTGCTGGTGACTACGCGGACAAGAAGGAACGATTGCTGAGACTGATCGGCAGCGACATGACGAGCCGCCGTTGAGACGCTGGGAACGCCGTCGCTATTGCGGGGCCGCCGGCACCGCTTTGAACGGATTGCGCTCCGGCGCCTCCTCGTGCCGCAGCAACCCCAGCATGCGCCGCGTGATCTGGTTGATCACCGGCTGGCGGTGCCGCACCCACACCTGCATCGCCTGCGGCCTGGCGCCCAGCCGGGCCTTCGGGTCGAGCGCGGTGCGGCCGAACGACACCTCGCGCGCGCCCATCGCGATCGCCTGCTCGATGCTCGCATGCAGCAGCCGCAGGTACAGCGGATGCCCGGCCGCGGCCGCACGGTCGAAGCCGATGTGGTACGCCACCGCGGTCCCACCGTCCAGCAGCGTCGCGATGAAACCCAGCAGCGTGTCGCCGTCGAACACGCCGCTGTGGCGCAGCCGCGGCCCGGCCGCCTTCGTCAGCGCGCCGAAGTAGCCCGGGTGCAGCGTGAACGGCCGCAGGCTCGCGTTCTCGTGCACCTGCAGGTACAGCGCATGCATGCGCGCCAGCAACGCGTCGTCCGGCTCGAACACGCGCACCGACAGCCCGGCCTTGCGCACCGGCTCGACGATCTGGTTCTTCACCGCGCTGCGGTACTTGGAGGCCATGCTGGCCAGGTAGTCGTCGTGCGTCTTCCAGGCCTCGGGCAACGCCAGCACCATGTTGGGCTCGGTGTCGACGCCGCGGTACGACAGGCCTTCCAACACCTGCAGCGCCGGCGCTTCGCGGCTGGTCACGTCCTTGACCATCACGAAGCCGGCCTGCCCGGCCAGCTTCTCGGCGCGGCGCACGCGGTACAGCACCTCGGCCACCGCGGGCCACACCGCCGCCGGGTCGACGTCGGGCGCCATCGCCACCGCATGCATGCCGTAGCTCAGCAGGTTGCCGCACACCAGCACGCGTTCGCTCAGCCGCGTCGCCACGGCCGTGCCGCTGCCGGCCGCGGCGCGCCCGAGCAACTGCTTCAGCCGCGCCCGCTTGCCCTCGGCCGGCGTTACCGCACCGGGCCGCGGCCGCAGCCGTTCGCGTTCGAGCTCGGCCCATTGCATCACCACCGCGGCCACCGGGCCACCGTCATCGCTGATCAGCGCATAGCGCGGCGACAGGCAATCGGGCGGGGCCGCTTCCAGCACGCCCAGGTAGGCGCGGCTGAAGAACCACGACTGGCCGTCGACGACGGCATCCCAGTGGGCCGGGTTCAACTGGCCGAGCACGTCGGCGATGGCGAAGCGCAATCCGCTCGGCCGGCGCAGCCGGCGGCGTTGCGAGAGTTTCAGCTGGAGGGTGGTCAGGCTGGGCATGGGGCGGGAGTTTGCCCGACCCGGGCGCGGGGCATCGGCCGACACGGGCCGGCCGGTGCGAGCCGCTATCCTTCATGCCATGAAGATCCCGGAGTCGGTGCTGGTGCTCGTCCATTCGCCGCAGCGCGAGGTGCTGCTGCTCGAACGGGCCGACGCCCCCGGCAGCTGGCAGAGCGTGACCGGCTCGCGCGCCATGCCCGATGAAGCCCTGCGCGCCACCGCGGTGCGCGAGGTGTCCGAGGAAACCGGCATCGCCATCGGCTCGCCCGGCGTGCCGGCCGAGCGCCTGGTCGACTGGGGGCAGCGCAACGTCTATCCCATCCTGCCGGCCTGGGCGCACCGCTACGCCGCCGGCGTCACCCACAACACCGAGCACGTGTTCTCGCTGCAGGTCGATCGCCAGACGCCGATCCGCCTGAGCCCGCGCGAGCACCTGCGCTACCGGTGGCTGCCCTGGCGCGAGGCGGCAGACTGCTGCTTCTCGCACACCAACGCGGCCGCCATCCTTCAACTGGAGTCCCTCGCGCGATGACGGCGTCAGCATCCACCCTGCATCCGCCGCACATCCTGCGCGTGGCCACCTACAACATCCACAAGGGCGTGCGCGGCGTCGGGCCGCGCAAGCGGCTGGAGATCCACAACCTGGGCCTGGGCATCGAGGCGCTGGACGCCGACGTGGTGTTCCTGCAGGAGGTGCGCAGCTTCCACCACGGCGAGGCGCAGCGCTTTCCAGACACCCACATCGGCTGGCCGCGCATGCCGCAGGCCGACTACCTGGCACCCGACGGCTACCACGCCGCCTACCGCACCAATGCCCGCACGAATGGCGGCGAGCACGGCAATGCGCTGCTGTCGCGCTGGCCGCTGGGCGAGGACATCGGCCACCACGACGTCTCCGACCACCGCTTCGAGCAGCGCGGGCTGCTGCACGCGCGCGTGGACTGGCACGGCGTGCTGGTGCATGCCATCGTGGCCCACCTCGGCCTGATCCATTCGAGCCGGGTGCGCCAGGTCGAGCGCATCGGCGCCTTCGTCGCGAGCCAGGTGCCCGCGCACGAGCCGGTGGTGCTGGCCGGCGATTTCAACGACTGGGGCGGCAAGCTCGACGCGCCGATGCACGCGCTCGGCCTGCGCCGCGCCGAGCGCGCCGGCAGCAGCTCGCAGCGCACCTTCCCGTCGCGCATGCCGGTGTTCTCGCTCGACCGCATCTACACGCGCGGCTTCCGCTGCACCGGCACCTCGGTGCCGCGCGGCGCGGCGTGGGCGCGGATGTCGGACCACCTGCCCCTGGTGGCCGAGCTCGAACTGGAATGACATGACCAGGCACCGCCGCCGCCATCACGGCGAACCGCCGCTGCCCGACGAGCTGTGGCGCACGCTGCCGCGCGCGCTGTTCTGCGGCAACAACCAGGTCGAGCTGCTGTGCGGCGGCGACCAGCTGTTCCCGGCGATGGCGCGCGCGATCGACGCGGCGCGCCACGAGGTCTGGCTGGCCACCTACATCTACCTCGACGAAGGCAGCGCCGGCGTGGTCACGCAGGCGCTGCTGGCGGCTGCGCGGCGCGGCGTCGCGGTGCGCGTGGTGCTCGACGGCTTCGGCTCGCGCGCCTTCCTGCCGCACCTGCAGCCGCTGCTCGAGGACGGCGGCATCGACCTGGCGATCTTCCGCCCCATCACCAGCTGGTGGAGCTGGTTCCAGCCCGGCCAGCTGCGCCGGCTGCACCAGAAGCTGTGCGTGATCGACGGCGAGGTCGGCTTCTGCGGCGGCATCAACCAGATCGACGACCGCATCGACCTGGTGCACGGCGCCACCGAGCAGCCGCGGCTCGACTTCGCGGTGCAGGTGCGCGGGCCGGTGGTCGACCCGATCGAGCAGACCATCCGCGCGGTGTGGACCCGTGCCGAGCTGGGCCAGGACCTGCGCGAGGAGGTGGTCGCGCTGGCGCGCAGCACCGAGCCGATCGCGCGCGCCAAGCGCCTGCTGCGCCGGCTGCGCATGCCGCGCAACAAGGGGTTGCAGCTGAGCCCCGATGCATTGCCGCCGGTGCGCGCCGCCTTCGTGCTGCGCGACAACCTGCGCCAGCGCCGCACCATCGAGCGCAGCTACATCGACGCGATCCGCTCCGCGCGCGAACGTGTCGACCTGATCTCGCCCTACTTCTACCCGGGCCGGCCGTTCCGCCGTGCGCTGCGCGAGGCGGCCGACCGTGGCGTGCCGGTGCGGCTGCTGCTGCAGGGCAAGCTCGACTACCGCATCGCCGGCCTCGCCGCGCGCGTGCTGTACGACGAGCTGCTGAACCACGGCGTGCGCATCTACGAATACACGCCCGCCTTCCTGCATGCCAAGGTGGCGGTGATCGACGGCGACTGGGCCACCGTCGGCAGTTCCAACATCGACCCGCTGTCGCTGCTGCTGAACCTGGAGGCCAACGTGATCGTGCGCGACGAGGCCTTCAGCCAGGCGCTGGCGGCGCGCTTCGACGCGGCCGTCGCGGCGTCGCGCGAGATCGACCCGAAGCAGGCGCATCCGCGCACGCTGCGCGGCGCGCTGCAGCGCGGCTTCGTCGCGTGGTGCGCGCACGTCTACCTGCGCATCGCGGGCTCCACGGGACGGTATTGATGAGTCCCGTAGCCCGGATGCCAATCCGGGAATCGTCCCTCTGGCGTGAAGCCGCCCCGGATTGCCATCCGGGCGACGAGGAGCGGCATGACCACTGACCTTGTCATCGAGCGCCCCGAGGGCCTGTACTGCCCGCCCGGCGACTTCTACATCGACCCATGGCGCCCGGTCGACCGCGCGGTGATCACGCACGCGCACGGCGACCATGCACGCCGCGGCCATGCGCACTACCTGGCCTCCGCGCCGTCCGAAGGCGTGCTGCGCGCGCGCCTCGGCGACGACATCACGCTGCAGACGCTGGCCTACGGCGAGGCCATCGAGCACCACGGCGTGCGGCTGTCGCTGCACCCGGCCGGCCACGTGCTGGGCTCGGCCCAGGTGCGCCTCGAGCACGGCGGGCAGGTCTGGGTCGCGTCGGGCGACTACTTCGTCAGCGGCGCCGGCGACGACAACCGCACCTGCACCGCGTTCCAGCCGGTGCGCTGCGACTGCTTCATCACCGAATCGACCTTCGGCCTGCCGATCTACCGCTGGCAGCCGCAGCACGAGGTGTTCGCCGACATCGATGGCTGGTGGCGCGCCAACGCCGACGCCGGCCGCGCCAGCCTGCTGCTGGGCTACAGCTTCGGCAAGGCGCAGCGCATCCTGGCCGGCGTGGACGCCGGCATCGGGCCGATCGTCGTGCACGGTGCGGTCGAGCCGCTGAACCAGGCCTATCGCGCGGCGGGCGTGCTGCTGCCGGCCACGCAGCGGGTGACGGACATCACCGACAAGGCCAGCCTGGCGCGCGCGCTGGTGGTGGCGCCGCCCTCGGTGCAAGGCTCCGCCTGGACGCGCCGCTTCGGCGACTACAGCGACGCCTTCGCGAGCGGCTGGATGCAGCTGCGCGGCACGCGGCGGCGGCGCGCCGTCGACCGCGGCTTCGTGCTGAGCGACCACGCCGACTGGCCCGGCCTGCAGCGCGCGATCACGGCCACCGGTGCCACGCGCGTGATCGTCACCCACGGCTACGAGGCGGTGATGGTGCGCTGGCTGCAGGAGCAGGGCCTGCAGGCCGGGGCCTTCCACACCGAATATGACGACGAGCGCGAGGAACAGGGCGACAAGGAAGGGACCGCGTGAAGCGCTTCTCGCACCTCTTCGCCGAGCTCGACGCGACCACCGCCACCTCGGCCAAGGTGGCCGCGCTGAAGCGCTACTTCGCCGAGGCAGCCCCGGCCGACGCGGCCTGGGCGGTCTACTTCCTGTCCGGCGGCAAGCCGCGCCAGGTGGTGCCCACCGCGACGCTGCGCACGCTGGCCTGCGAACGCGCCGCCATCAGCGACTGGCTGTTCGAGGAGTGCTACCAGGCCGTCGGCGACCTGGCCGAGACCATCGCGCTGGTGCTGCCGGCGCCGGCGCATGCCGGCGACGTGGGCCTGGCCGACTGGGTCGAGCAGCGGCTGCTGCCCTTGCGCGGGCTGTCGCCCGCCGAGCAGGCGGCGCGCATCACGGTGTTCTGGGACGAGCTCGACACCACCGGCCGCTTCCTGCTGACCAAGCTGATCGGCGGCGGCTTCCGCGTCGGCGTCAGCAAGCTGCTGGTGCAGCGCGCGCTGGCCGAGCTGGGCGGGCTGGACCCGAAGCTGCTCGCGCAGCGGATGATGGGCTGGACCGATGCCAAGGCCTCGCCCGATGCGGCACGCTTTGCGGTGCTGCTGGCGCGCGAAGGCGAGGGCCCGGTGGCGAGCGGGCAGCCGTACCCGTTCTTCCTGGCCCATGCCGTCGAGGCCTCGCTGCCGGAGTTCGACGCCCGCCTGGGTGCGCCGGGCGACTGGCTGGTCGAGTGGAAGTACGACGGCATCCGCGCGCAGATCGTGCGCCGCGCCGGCGGCACCTGGATCTGGTCGCGCGGCGAAGAGCTGGTCACCGAGCGCTTCCCCGAGGTCGTCGAGCTGGCCCGCGAATGGCCCGACGGCACGGTGCTGGATGGCGAGATCCTGGTCTGGAAGGACGGTGCGCCGGCCCCGTTCAACCTGCTGCAGCAGCGCATTGCCCGCAAGACCCTCACGAAGAAGGTGCTGGCCGACGCACCGGCCAGCTTCATCGCCTACGACCTGCTCGAGTGGGACGGCCAGGACCTGCGCGGCCGCCCGCAGCGCGAGCGGCGTGCGCTGCTCGAAGCGGCGGCGGCCGGCCGCGCGATGCGCCTGTCGCCGGTCGAACGGCGCGCCAGCTGGGCCGAACTGGCGACGCTGCGCCAGGAATCGCGCGCCCGCGGCGTCGAGGGCTTCATGCTCAAGCATGCCGATGCGCACTGCGGCAGCGGGCGGCGCAAGCAGGAGGGGCTGGCGGCAGGAACCTGGCTCAAATGGAAGATCGAGCCGCTGAGCGTCGACGCGGTGCTGATCTACGCCCAGGCCGGCCACGGCCGGCGGGCCAGCGTATACACCGACTACACCTTCGCGGTGTGGAACCGCCCGCCGGCCGGCGCGGCCGAGGCGCAGGCGGTGGTCGACGCGATCGCGGCGCGCGAGCCGGCGCACGCCGACGCGCTGCAATTGGTACCGTTCGCGAAGGCGTATTCGGGTTTGAGCGATGACGAATTCCGCGAGGTTGACCGCATCATCCGACAGACGACGATCGAGAAGTTCGGTCCGGTGCGCAGCGTGCGGCCGTCGCTGGTCTTCGAGCTCGGCTTCGAGGGGATCAATGCGAGCCCGCGCCACAAGAGCGGGATTGCCGTGCGCTTTCCACGCATGCTGCGCATACGCCACGACAAGCCTTTGCACGAAGCCGACACGCTGGCTACGCTGCGGGCGTTGATGAACATGACCAGGGAGCCGGGGAATGGCGCTGACAACTGACAAACAGCAGTACGACTGTGACCTGTTCGTGATCGGCGCCGGCAGCGGCGGCGTGCGCGCAAGCCGCATGGCGGCCCAGCTGGGCGCGCGGGTGATCCTGGCCGAGGGCAGTGCGCTGGGCGGCACCTGCGTCAACCTGGGCTGCATCCCGAAGAAGCTCTACAGCTACGCGGCGCATTACCACGAGTCCTTCGCGCAATCGCGCGGCTTCGGCTGGCAGCTCGACGAACCGGTGTTCGACTGGGACGTGCTGAAGGCACGCCGTGGCGCCGAGATCGCGCGCCTGAACGGCGTGTACGCCGAGCTGCTGCGCGGCGCCAGCGTGCAGCTGGTGCGCGGCTGGGCCAAGCTGCTGGACGCGCACACGGTGGCGGTGAAGACCACCACGCACGAGCAGCGCTTCAGTGCGAAGCACATCGTGCTGGCCACCGGCGGCGAGCCGGTGCGGCTGGACCTGCCGGGCAGCGAATGGGCGATGAGTTCGGACGACATGTTCGACCTGTCGCCGTTCCCGAAGCGGCTGGTGGTGGTGGGCGGCGGCTACATCGCCTGCGAGTTCGCGTCGATCTTCAACGGGCTGGGCTCGAAGGTGACCTTGCTGCACCGCGGGCCGCAGCTGCTGCGCGGCTTCGATGCCGAGATCGCGCACTTCATGGCGGCCGAGATGCGCAAGAAGGGCGTCGACATCCGGCTGAACGCGCGCATCGCCGCGGTGGAGCGGCGCGGCGAGATGCAGCGGCTGCAGCTGGCCGACGACAGCGTGCTGGAGGCCGACACCGTGCTGCACGCCGCCGGCCGGCGCGCGCGCAGCCGGGGGCTCGGGCTGGCCGAGGCGGGCGTGCGGGTGAATGCCGACGCCACGGTGCCGGTGGACGCGCACTTCACCACCAACGTGCCGTCGGTGCATGCGCTGGGAGACCTGGTGGGGCACAAGGCGCTGACCCCGGTGGCGCTGGCCGAGGCGATGCTGCTGATCGACCACCTGTTCGGCGAGGGCAAGCGGCAGCCGCTGGACTACGGCACGGTGCCGACGGCGATCTTCACGCACCCGAACGTCGGCACGGTGGGGCTGGGCGAGGAGGCGGCGCGTGCCGAGCACGGCACGCTGCGCATCTACCGCAGCGAGTTCAAGCCGCTGCAGCACACGCTGAGCGGCAGCACCGAGCGCACGCTGCTGAAGCTGGTGGTCGACGACGCGAGCGACCGGCTGCTGGGCGCGCACATGGTGGGTGCCGATGCCGGCGAGGTGGTGCAGGGCTTTGCGGTGGCGGTGCAGGCGGGGCTGACGAAGGCGCAGCTCGATCGCACGATCGGCATCCACCCGACGGTGGCGGAGGAGTTCGTGACGATGCGGGTGCCGGTGTCGCGGAAGTAAGCCGGCCCGCTGCCCGTAGCCCGGATGAAGCGCAGCGGAATCCGGGATCCTCAGGTCACTTCAGTTCCAGCCGCAGCGGCGACGCAGCCCGGAACGATCCCACCTCGATGCCATTCCAGTTGCGCAGCGTCGTCTCGCTCAGCCCGCGCATGAACGCCGCATCCTCGTCATCCAGCGCCAGCAAGGCCTCGATCGCGGCCGCCATCGCGACCTCGGCGGCCCGCGCCGTGTTGCCATCGTCCATCTTGATCGCGACGCCGAGCCCGCGCTCGGGCAGCGCGGCGCAGTAGACGCCCTCCGCCCCCACCTTCACGAAGGCGCGCTCGCCCAGCCGCTCCATCACCCGCGTGTCGAACCGCCCGGTGCCGGCCACCATGAACGGTGCCCGTGCGACGGCATGGCGCAGCTGCTTCGCTGCGCGCGCATGCCCCGGTGACAGACCGACCCCGGTGCCGACGCGCGCGAAGGCGTGCGCCAGGTGGCGCAGCGGGATCGCGAAGGTCGGGATCGAGCAGCCATCGGTGCCGCGCGGCGCCGTCGACAGGTCGAAGCCGGTGGTGGCCTGCAGCGCCGCCGTCACTTCGCGCATCACCGGGTGGTCCGCATCGACATAGCCCTTCGCGTACTGCTGCAGGTCGACGCCGTTCGACTGCGCACAGGCCAGGCACAGGAAGCCGGCATGCTTGCCGGAGCAATTGTTGTTCAGCGCGGTCGGCTGCAGCCCTTGCGCGGCCAGCGCGCGCGACGCCGTGTCCAGCAAGGGCCAGTGGGCACCGCATTCCAGTGCCGTCGCGTCCAGGCCGGCCTTGGCCAGCATGCCGGCGGCGGTCGCGGCGTGCACTTCCTCGCCGTTGTGCGACGCGCAGGCCAGCGCCAGCTCTTCGTCGGAAAGCCCCAGCCGCTCGGCAGCGCCGCTGGCCACCAGCGGCAGCGCCTGCAGCACCTTGACGGCAGAGCGAGGAAAGATCGGCCGCTCGATGTCGCCCAGCTGGGCGAGCACGCCGCCGTCGGCGTCCACGACGGCCACCGCACCGGCATGGCGCGACTCCACGTGCACGCCACGCAACACTTCGACGAGGATCGGATTCATACGGGTCTCCAGGCCGCAACTCTATCGACAATGCGCGTTCCGCCCGCCGCTGCCGATTCCATGTCCCTGTTCGCGCTGTCCCTGGTCCTGATCGCCGCCCTGCTGCATGCCACCTGGAACCTGGTCGCCAAGAAAGCCGGCGGCGACAGCCGCTTCGCGCTGCTGTCCAGCCTGATGATCGTGGTGCTGTGGGCGCCGGTGGGCATCTGGGCGGCGTGGGACACGGTGCCGCTGTGGGGTCTCAAGGAATGGGCGCTGATCTTCGCGAGCGGCATCGCCCACCTGGTGTACTTCAACGTGTTGCTGCGCGGCTATGCGGCCAGCGACCTGACGGTGGTGTACCCGGTGGCGCGCGGCACCGGGCCGCTGATCAGCTCGTTCGGGGCCTTGCTGCTGCTCGACGAGCACATGAGCCTCGCGGGCGTGCTGGGCGTGCTGGCGGTCACCGGCGGCGTGTTCCTGATTGCCGGCGGCCCGTCGCTGTGGGCGCGCGCGCACGACCCGGTGCAGCGCCGGCGCGTGATGGCCGGCCTGGGCTACGGCGCAGCCACCGGCTGCATGATCGCGCTGTACACGCTGATCGACGGCTACTCGGTCAAGGTGATGCTGATCTCGCCGATCCTGATCGACTACTTCGGCAACCTGGCGCGGCTGCCGTTCATGCTGCCCGGCGCGTTGCGCAAGCCCGCGGCGTTCATGGAATCGGCGCGCGCGCTGTGGAAGCACGCGCTGGTGCTGGCGGCGATCAGCCCGCTGGGCTACATCCTGGTGCTGTATGCGGCGCGGCTGGCGCCGCTCTCGCACGTGGCGCCGGCGCGCGAGGTGTCGATGCTGTTCGCGGCACTGCTCGGGGGGCGTTTGCTCGGCGAGGGCGAGCGTGGTACGCGCATCGCGGGGGCGGCGTGCATTGCGGCGGGCGTGGTGGGCCTTGCCACCGGGTGACCCGGATTGCGCTTCGCTCCATCCGGGTCGGCGCCCGCATCACCCGCGCACGAACGCCCGCAACTCGGCCGCCATCCGCTTCAACGACGGCTGGTGGATGTACATCATGTGGCCGGCCTCGAAGTAGCTGACGCGGATGTTCTGCCGCAGCGGCTCGCGCAACCCCAGGTGGTTCAGCGTGTAGTCGCCGGCCGCATGCGGCGTCGCGAGGTCGTAGTACCCGCTCGCCACGTACACCCGCATTGCAGGATTGGCATGCAGCGCGCGCCGCAGGCTGCCGCCGACGTTGACGTACTTGCCCGCGAAATCCTTCCAGCCCCACTTGTCCCAGATCGGCGCATGCACCACGTAGGGTGCATCGGTCTCGTACTGCAGCGTGTCCTTCAGCAGCCGGTTGATGCCGCTCGCGTACGCGCCCAGCAGGTTGCTCATCGCCGGGTCGCTCTCGGGCTCCTCGCCGGCGTCGTCGCGGTCCAGCCCGAGGAAGCGGCTGTCCAGCCGGCCCACCGTCTGGCCGCGCTCTCGCAGCAGTTCCTTGAAGTAGCGGAACTCGCGCGGCCGCAGGTCGCAACGCAGCACGTACTCGACACTCAATCCGCTGTACAGCGCCACCTGGCCGGCGATGCGCTGGCGCTCCCTGGCGTCGAGCGCCGAGCCCCGCATCAGCGCCACCGTGTAGTCGCCGAGCGCAAACGCCTCGGCCGCTGCCAGCACCTCGGCCAGCGGCTTCTTCTGCAGCGCGGGGCTCAAGGCCTTGTGGTACCACGCGGTCGCCGCATAGGTCGGCAGGAACAGCGGATAGGGCAGCTCGTTGCCGTGGTCGAAATGCAATGTCTGCAGGTCGACCGCCAGCGACACCAGCATCACGCCGTTCAGGAAGATGTCGTGCTTGTCCTGCAGGTGCAGCGACAGCCCGGCCGCGCGCGTGGTGCCGTAGCTCTCGCCGATCAGGTACTTCGGGCTGCCCCATCGGCCGTAGCGCGCGAGGTACAGCCGGATGAACTCGCCGACCGCATCCAGGTCGCGCTGGTAGTCGTGGAACTCGGCCACCTTCTCGCCCTCGGCCATGCGCGAGTGGCCGGTGCCCACCGGGTCGATGAAGACCAGGTCGCTGTCGGTCAGCAGCGTGTGCTCGTTGTCCGCCAGCGCATAGGGCGGTGGCGGCGCGTTGCCCATCTCGTCGGTGACCACGCGCTGCGGGCCCAGGATGCCCAGGTGCAGCCACACGCTGCTCGAGCCCGGGCCGCCGTTGAAGCTGAAGGTCAGCGGGCGCTTCCCGCTCGACGGCCCCTTCAGCGTGTACGCGACGAAGAACAGGCTGGCGCGCGGCTTGTCGGCGCTGCGCTGGCCTTCGTGCTGCTCGTCCTCGCGCAGCACCAGCGTGCCGCAGGTGACGCTGTACTCCAGCGTCTTCTTGCCGACCACCGTGCGGTGCTCGGTGGTGACGAGGCGCTCCTTGATCTCCTGCCGGGGCGCCGGGGTGTCGGGGGTCTTGTCGGTCATGGATGGGTGGTGAGGGCCTGTTAACACTACGGGAAGGCTCGCGCCGGTGCCTGGCAAGGCGCTGGGCAAGGCGCGACGCGCAGCCCGGGTGGGGTACC
>NZ_JBFUEB010000047.1:0-45355 GCF_056404395.1 Rhizobacter sp. P2_D12
ACGCACGCCAGCGGCTGCGCGGCCAGCAGCTCGGCCAGCAAGGCGTCCAGGTCGGCGGCATCGGTGTCGATCGCACGCAACGGCAGCTCGGGGTGCTCGGCCGCGAGCACGCCGAGAAAGGCCCAGGCGCCGGCCGCGGCCGACGACACCGGCGCCTCGTGCGGCAGCACCGCCTGCGAGGCACGCGTCACCAGCCACAGCGCGACCGCCGGGGCCTGCGCGTCGCCGGCCAGTGCCTGCAGCACGTGCAGCAGCGAGCCGCTGGCACGCAGCTCGGCGGCGTCGGCCTGGCCGGCGTCGAAGCCGGGGGTGTCCAGGCTCCACAGGTCGATCACCGCGCGCGGCGTGCCATGCGCGCGCCAGTCGGCCACCACCGACTGCATCTGCGCCGCATCGCGCGGGTCGACCGCCCAGCGGTTCGATTCGAGGCGATGGAAGCGCTCGCCGACGACCACCTCGGTGACGCGCCCGCCGCGCAGCTGCAGCGCGCGGCGCAGCACGGCGGCGACGCCGCTCTCGTCGGACAGCAGCAGCCAGTCGCCGGCGGCATCGTCTTCGCTGTCGGCCAACGCCGGCAGCGGCGCGGTGCCGATCCAGCTCGTTTCGTACAGGTCCTCGTGCCCGCCGTCCTGGCCGGCCAGCGTGCGCGCGTCGGTGTCGGCGAAGCGCACGCCGTCCAGGCGCGCGACCGGGGCGCCATGCTCGTCGGCGAGCTCGATGTCGGCACCGGCCTCGCCGCGCAGCACGACGGTGGCCGCCAGGCGCGCGACGCCGGGGCGCAGCAGCTGGAAGCGTTCGGCCCCCATCGGCGCCCACAGCCGCTTCGGCACGCCTTGCGCGGCGACCGCGCACAGCTGCAGCGCGCCGTCGAGCAGCGCGGGGTGCAGGCCGAAGGCTGCGGCCTGCGGTTCGACGTCGGCCGGCAGCGCCAGCGTGGCGCGCGCCCAGCCGCTGCCGCGCTGCACCTCGTGCAGGCTGCGGAAGGCGGGGCCGAAGGCGACGCCGATGGACTCGAAGCCGGCGTAGATCTCGGTCGCGGACAGCGGCTGCGATGCGCCTTGCGTCTGCAACGCCGTGGCCGGCGCTGCATCGGCGATCGCGGCGGTGCACACGCGCTGCCACGCGTCGCCCTCCAGCGCCTGGTGCAACTCGACCGCGTCGTCGCGCACGATCAGTTGCCAGTGCGCCTCGCCGGTCTCGGGCAGGAACAGCGGGCGTTCGACCGCGAAGCTCGCCAGTGGTTTCGGTGCGCCATCGGACACGGTCCGCAAGGCCGCCTGGCAGGCTTCGAGCATCGCCGTCGCCGGCATCAGCAGGCGCCCGCCGATGCGGTGCTCGTGCAGCGCGCCGGCATCGTGCGCCGACCAGCGCGCGTCGAACACGCGCGCCGTCGTCGCCGGGGTCGACAGCCGCACGCCCAGCAGCGGATGCGCGCCGCGCACCGGCGCGCTGGCCAGCGGCGTCGGCCGCAGCCAGTAGCGCTTGCGCTGCCACGGGTAGCGCGGCAGGTCGACCACCTCGCCGCCCTCGCCGGCCACCGCTTCGGCGTCCAGCGTGTGGCCGTGCACGTGCAGCGCCGCGGCGGCCTGCAGCAGGGTTTCGCGTTCGGGCTTGCCGCGGCGCAGCGAGGCGAGGACCTGGACGGTCCTGCCCGACGTTCCGATGGCCGCGGCGACGCTCTCGGCGATCGACGCACTCAGCACCGGGTGCGGCCCGATCTCGAGGAAGGCATCGAAGCCGTCGTGGGCCATCGCGCTGATCGCCGCATGCAGCCGCACCGGCTCGCGCACGTTGCGGCCGAAGTACGCCCCGTCGAAGCGCTGCGTGCCGGCCAGCGCGCCCAGCACCGTCGAGTACACCGGCACCTGCGGCGCCTGCGACGGCAGGTCGGCCAGCAGCCCGGCCAGCGCCTGCTGGAACGGCGCCATCTGCGCGCTGTGGAAGGCGTACTGCACCGGCAGCATGCGGTGCGACACGCCGCGCCGCGTCAGCGCCGCCAGCGCTTCGTCCAGCGCGGCCGGCTCGCCGGACAGCACGATGCTGCGCGGGCCGTTGACGGCGCCCAGCGCGAGGCGGTCGCCGTAGGGCTTCAGCAGTTGCAGCGCCTCGTCCTCGGACAGGCTGGCGGCCGCCATGCGGCCGTTGCCGGTGGCCTGCTGCATCACGCGGCCGCGCTGGCACACCACGCGCACCGCGTCGGCCAGCGACAGCACGCCGGCCACGTGCAGCGCGGCGATCTCGCCGACGCTGTGGCCGGCCACGCCATCCGGGCGGATGCCCCAGCTGGCCCACAGCGCCGCCAGCGCGACCTGGATCGCGAACAGCGCCGGCTGCGCGACCTCGGTGTCGTCCAGGCGCGAGGCGGCTTCGTCCTTCGCCAGCTCGGCCAGCAGCGACCAGCCGGCCAGCGGCTGCAGCAGCGCATCGCATTCGGCGACCTTGGCGCGGAACACCTCGCTGTCGGCGACCAGCTCGCGGCCCATCGCGAACCACTGCGGGCCCTGCCCGCTGAAGACGAAGGCGAGGCGCGGCACGCCTTCGGCGGGCACGCGGCCCGCGGCCACGCCGGGCGACACCTCGTCGCGCAGGTGGTCGGCCAGGCGCGCCACGAAATCCTCGCGCGTGCGGCCGACCAGCGCGAGCCGGTGGTCCAGCGCCGAACGGCGCGCGCCGGCGGTGTGGCACAGGTCGGCGATGCTCGCGGGAGTGGCCGGCAGGAACTCGCTCCAGGCCTGCGCCAGCGCGCGCAGCGCCGCCTCGCTCTGCGCCGACAGGTGCAGCAGGCGCGCCGGCGTGCCGGCCGGCGGCGCATCGGCCGGCAGGCGCGGCGCCTCTTCGACGATCACGTGCGCATTGGTTCCGCCGACGCCGAACGAGCTGGTGCCGGCGCAGCGCGTCTGCGGCCCGGCCGGCCACGGCACCGGCCGCGCGGCGACCGCCAGGCGCGTGCCGTCGAGCGACAGGTGCTTGTTCAAGCGCTTGAAGTGCACCTGCGCCGGGATCAGCTCGTGGCGCAGCGCCAGCACCGTCTTGATCAGCCCGCCGACACCGGCCGCGGCCTCCATGTGGCCGAGGTTGGCCTTGGCGGCGCCGAGCCAGCAGGTGCCGCCGCCCGCGTCGGCGCGGCCGACGGTGGCGGCCAGCGCCTCGACCTCGATCGGGTCGCCGAGCGGCGTGCCGGTGCCATGCGCCTCGATGAAGCCGATGCGCCCGGGCGCCAGCTGCGCCGAGGCCAGCGCCTCGCGGATCAGCGCCTGCTGCGCCAGGCCGTTCGGCGCGGCCAGCAGCGTCGAGTGGCCGTCCTGGTTGACGGCCGAGCCGCGCACCACGGCGAGCACGCGGTCGCCGTCGGCGATCGCATCGCTCAGCCGCTTCAGCACGATCACGCCGCAGCCTTCGCCGCGGCCGAAGCCGTCGGCGCTGTCGTCGAAGGTCTTGCAGCGCCCGTCCGGCGCCATGAAGCCGACCTTGGACAGCGAGATCATCAGGTCCGGCGTCACCATCAGCGAGACGCCGCCGGCCAGCGCGACGTCGCTCTCGCCGTGGCGCAGGCTCTGGCAGGCCAGGTGGATCGCGACCAGCGACGACGAGCACGCGGTGTCGACGGACACGCTCGGGCCGCGCAGGTCGAGCAGGAAGGACAGCCGGTTCGCCAGCACGCTGTGCACCGTGCCGGTCAGCGTGCGCGCGTCGATCGCCTCCGGGTCCTTGTACTCGAGCAGCTGGTAGTCGTTGTGGTAGCTCGCGATGAACACGCCGGTGTGGCTGCCGCGCAGGCGCTCGCGCGTGAGGCCCGCGTCGTCGAGCGATTCCATCGCGACCTCGAGGAACAGCCGCTGCTGCGGGTCCATGCGCTCGGCCTCGCGCGGCAGGATGTTGAAGTACGCGGCGTCGAAGCCGTCGATGCGGTCGAGGAAGCCGCCCCACTTGGTCGCCGACTTGCCCGGCACCGACGGATCGGGGTCGTACAGCGCGTCGCCATCCCAGCGGTCGGCCGGCACCGCGCGCACCGCGTCGACACCGTCGACCAGCAGCTGCCAGAACTGCTCAGGGCTGTCGGCGCCACCGGGGAAGCGGCAGCCCATGCCGACGATGGCGATCGGGTCGGCGCGCATCAGCGCCTCGCTCTGGCCGCGCATCTGCTGCGCCATCAGCGCGAGCTTGACGGCGGAAAGCTGCGACAACGGGGCGGAGGGCTTGTCGCTCATGGTCAGCGTTTCCTGCGCAGCAGGCGCGCCGCGTCTTCGTCGGACAGTTCATCGACGCCGGCCAGCACGTCGGCAACGGCGGGCGCGGCGGCCGGGACGCCGGCAGCCGGCGCTTCGTGATCGCCCGCCAGGAATCCCACCAGCGCGTCCAGCGTCGGGTAGTTCCAGGCCAGCGTCGCCGACAGCGGCTTGCCGTGCAGCGGTTCGAGCCGGTTGCGCAGCTCCAGCGCCATCAGCGAGGTCAGCCCCATCGTGCCCAGCGGCTTGCGCGCATCGATCTTCGCCGGCACCAGCTTCAGCACGCGGCCGATCACGTCGCGCACCGCGCGCTCGAGGGCGCGGCGGCGTTCGGCCGGATCGGCAGCGGTCGACAGGTCGTCGACGGGCGGCACCACCACGGCCTCGGCCAGCAGCTCGCGCAGCAAGGGCAGGTCGCGCGCGCCGAGGCTCTTGCGCATCGCGCGCCAGTCGACCGGCATCACCAGCAGGTGCGGCGCATCCTGGCGCAGCGCATCGCCCAGCAGCGACAGCGCCTGCGACGGCGCGAAGCCGCCGATGCCTTGCCGCAGCAGCTCGTCCTGCTGGCGCCGGCCGGCCTCGCCCTGCATCACGCCGGTCTGCGTCCACACGCCCCAGCCGATGCTTTGCGCATGCCGGCCCTCGGCGCGGCGCTGGCGTGCGAGCGCATCGAGGAAGGCATTGGCCGCGGCATAGCTCGCCTGGCCGGCCTGCGGCATCGCGGCGGCCATCGACGAGAACATCACGAAGCGGTCGAGTTCGGGCAGCGCGCGGTGCAGGTTCCAGGCGCCCTGCAGCTTGGGCGCGAGCACCGCGGCCAGCGAGGCGGCGTCGAGCTCGTGCAGCAGCCGGTCGTCGGTGATGCCGGCGGCATGGACCACGCTGCGGATCGGCGGGCGGCCTTCGGCGCGCTGCTGCGCGAGGAAGCGCGCCAGCGCCGCCTCGTCGGCGACGTCGACGGCGGCATGCTGCACGTCGGCCCCCAGCGCTTCGAGTGCGCGGATCGCGTCGACGGCCGGCGTGGGCTGCACCGCCCACCGGGACCGCGGCGGCAGCGGCGTGCGGCCCAGCACCACCAGGTGGCGCACGCCCTGCCCGACCAGCCATGCGGCGACGTGGCGGCCGACGCCGCCCAGGCCACCGGTGAGCAGGCAGCTGGCATCGGCGCGCCACGGCGCCGTCGGCGACGGCGCCGGTGCGACGCGGCGCAACCGCGGCTGCAGCCAGCGATCGCCGCGCCGCGCGCAGGTGCCGGCGTCGGCACGCACCGCGTCGAGCAGCGCATCGACGGGCCCGCCGATCTCGACCAGGCCGCCGAAGCGGTCGCCGTGCTCGGCCGCCAGCGTCGCCGCCAGGCCCGACAGCGGGGATTGCGCCAGCGTGCCGCGCGTCGCGAGCCACAGCCGCACGTCGGCCCCGGCCCGCAGTCGGATGACGGCCTGCGCGTCCTGCACGATGGCATGCAGCGCGGCGGCGTCGCCGACGCTGTCCAGGTCCAGCGGACGCAGGTCCAGCACGTCGAGGCGCGACGCGGCTGCGGGCTCGGCCAGGCCCTGCGCATCGGACAGCAGGTGCACGCGTTCGCCTTGTTCGCGCAGCGTGGCGGCCAGGCCGTCACGGTCGGCGATCACCGCCCATTCGCGCGGCACCGGATGGGCCGGCGCGAGCGACACCGGCACCCAGTCCACCGCGTAGAACGCATCGGCCGCATCGGCCTGCGCGGTCGCGCCCAGCCGTTCGAGCACCAGGCCATCGAGCTGCAGCACCGGGCCCTGCTCATCGAACAGCACGGCGTCGACGCGCACCGGCTCGCCGTCGCGTTGCGGTGCGGTCGCCTTCGCATGGACCCATGCGGCGCCCGACAGCGGCCGCAGCCACAGCGCCGTGTCCAGGCGCGTCGGCAGCCACAGCTCGCCCGGCGGCGCCAGCGTGACCATCAGCTGGAAGCACGCATCGAGGGCGGCCGGCGGCACGCGGAAGCGGTCGGCGGCGAGCGGCAGCAGCTGCGCCAACGCCTCGGCCGGCGCGAACCAGGCCTGCGCGATCGCATGCAGCGGCTCGCCGAAACGGGCGCCGATGGCCTGCAGCCGCGCATAGAGCCCGGCACCGGCCAGCGGCGGCTGCGCGCGCAGCCGCGCCAGCACGCCGGTGTCCGGCGGACGGCTCGCGCCCGGCCCCACCTGCGCCTGCGCATGCAGCGTCCATGCACTGCCGGCCTGGCTCTGGAAGCCCAGCTGCAGCGTCCCGTCGTGCGCCGCCACGGCCTGCAGCTGCAGCGCCGCGGCGCTGTCCGGCTGCAGGTGCAGCGCGCGCTCGAAGCGCAGGCCGTGCACCGCGGCGCCCGGCGCAAGCGCCTGTGCCGCCGCGAGCGACAACTCCAGCCACGCAGACGCCGGCAACACGGTGCTGCCGTGCAGGCCGTGCGCGAACCAGGCTGGCACGCGCAGCGGATCGAGCGACAGGTTCCACAGCGCACCGGCCGGCGTGCCGGCCAGCGCGACACCGGCGCCGAGCACCGGGTGGTGGCCGTCGATCACCGGGCCGTGCCCTTGCGCACCGGCCGGCGCGATGTCGGCCGCGGCGATCCAGTGGCGCTCGCGCTGCCACGGGTAGGTCGGCAGCGTCAGCGTGCGGCCGCGCGGCAGCACGCGTGCCCAGGCCAGCGGGAACCCGGCGCAGTGCAAGGCGCCCAG
Organism: Rhizobacter sp. P2_D12; assembly: GCF_056404395.1. Classification (NCBI taxonomy): domain Bacteria; kingdom Pseudomonadati; phylum Pseudomonadota; class Betaproteobacteria; order Burkholderiales; family Sphaerotilaceae; genus Rhizobacter; species Rhizobacter sp. P2_D12. The sequence goes on from NZ_JBFUEB010000047.1 coordinate 6,920, forward strand.
CGCGGCGCGCATCGCGGCCTGCTCGGGCTCGTCGCGGCGCGCACAGGCGATGCCGACCACCTCGTGGCCGCCGGCCTGCGCCGTCTGCTGCAGGGCCGGCAGCAACACCGGGTGCGGGCCGAGCTCGATGAACACCGTGACGCCGTCGGCCAGCAGCTGCTRCACCGTCGCGCCGAAGCGCACCGGCTGGCGCAGGTTGTCGGCCCAGTAATGGCCGGCCAGCTCGCCGCCGTCGGCGCGGCGCGCCAGCACGGTGGAGTACAGCGCCGCATGCGTCGCCGCCGGTTGCAGGTCGTGCAGCTCGGCGGCCAGCTCGACCGCCAGCGGCTGCATCTGCGGGCTGTGCGATGCGACGTCGACCTTGACGAGGCGGCAGAACACGCCCTCGCGTTCCAGCTCGGCCATCAGCGCCTGCACCACGCCCGGGTCGCCCGAGATCACGCTGGAGCGCGGGCTGTTGCTGACCGCCACCGCGACCTGCTGCTCGCGCCCGGCGATGCGGGCCTGCGCCTCGGCCATGCCCAGCTCGACCAGCGCCATCGCGCCCTGCCCGCTGGTGCGGCGCATCAGCGCGCTGCGCCGGCAGATGATGCGCATCGCCTGCGGCAGGCTCAGCGCGCCGGCAATCGCCGCGGCGGCCACTTCGCCCATGCTGTGGCCGACCACTGCGTCGGGTTCGACACCGTGCGAGCGCCACAGCGCGGCATAGGCCCAGGCCAGCGCCACCAGCACCGGCTGGATCACGTCGATCTGGTCGAGGCGGTAACCCGCGGCACCGGGCTCGAGCATCAGTTGCTCGACGAGCGACCCCTCTGCGAACGGGCGGGCGGCCTCGTCGCAGTCGGCGAGCGCGGCGCGGAAGATCGGTTCGCGCGCCATCAGCTCGCGCGCCATGCCGGTCCACTGCGCGCCCTGGCCGGGGCACACGAACGCGATCTTCGGGCGCGCGGCGGCGGCGACGCCTTCGGCCGCCGCGGCCTCGCCATCGGCATAGCGCTTCAGCGCGGCCACCATCGCGGGCGCATCGTCGGCAACGAAGACGGCGCGGCGCTCGAGCGCGGTGCGGCGGGTGGCCGCATTCCAGCAGACGTCGGCCAGCGGTGCACCCGCGGTCAACAGCGCGGCATGGCGCAGCGCCAGCGCGCGCAAGGCGGCATCGCTGCGCGCCGACAGCGGCAGCAAGGGCACCGTGCCGTCGGCGCTCGCCGTGTCGTCTGCAGGTGCCTGTTCCAGCACGACGTGGGCATTGGTCCCCGCGATGCCGAACGCGCTGACGCCGGCCAGCGTCGCCTGCGCCGGCCACGGCCGCGCCTGGCGCGCCACCTCCACCGGCATCTGCGCCCACGGGATCGCCGGGTTCGGCTCGAGGCAATGCAGGCTGGCCGGGATCTCGCGGTGGTGCAGCACCAGCGCCGCCTTGATGAAACCGGCCACGCCGGCCGCGCCCTCGGTGTGCCCGAAGTTGGTCTTGACCGAGCCGACCGCGGCGCGCTGCCCCGGCGCGCGGTCCTCGCCCAGCACGTCGGCCAGCGCGCCCAGCTCGACCGGATCGCCGGCGCGCGTGCCGGTGCCGTGCGCCTCGACGTAGCCGACCTCGCTTGCCGGCCGGCCCGCGTCGCGGTAGGCGCTGCGCAGCAGCTCTTCCTGCCCGCTGCGGCTGGGCGTGCCCATCGAGCCGCTGCTGCGCCCGTCGTTGTTGACCGCGCTGCCGCGGATCAGCGCGTAGATGCGGTCGCCGTCGGCCTGCGCCTGCGCCAGCGTCTTCAGCACCACCAGGCCGGCGCCTTCGCTGCGCACGTAGCCGTCGCCGCGCGCGTCGCCGAACTTGCAGCGGCCGTCCGGCGCCATCATGCGGCTCTGCGAGTAGGCAATGCTGATGTGCGGCTGCAGGATGATGTTGACGCCGCCGGCGATGGCCAGCAGGCATTCGCCGCTGCGCACGCTGCGCGCCGCCAGGTGCACCGCCGCCAGCGACGACGAGCAGGCGGTGTCCAGCGTCAGGCTCGGGCCGCGCAGGCCCAGCGCATACGACAGCCGGCCCGACGACGCGTAGCGCCCGCTGCCGGTGGTCATGTAGAAATCGACCGCCTCGGGGTCGCTGAAGAGCCGCGACTCGAAATCGGTGAGCCACTGGCCGACGAACACGCCGGCGCGCGCGGCGTCGATGCCGGCCAGGTCCTGCCCGGCGTCTTCCAGCGCTTCCCAGGCGGTCTCGAGCAGCAGGCGTTGCTGCGGATCGAGCCGCTCGGCCTCGCGCGGCGAGATGCCGAAGAAATCGGCGTCGAAGCCTTCGATGCCGTCGAGGAAGCCGCCCCAGCGCGTCATGATGCGGCCCGGTGTCGCGGGGCGTGGGTCGAAGTAGTGCGCCAGGTCGATGCGGCTGGCCGGGATCTCGGCGATCGCGTCGCGGCCTTCGCTCAGCAGCGACCAGAAGCTCGCCGGGTCGCTGACGCCGCCGGGAAACCGGCACCCGATGCCCACGACAGCGACGGCGGGAGCGGCTGGCGGCATCGGTTGCATCGGGGCCTCGGGTCAGGCGAAGGCGGGGGACGCCGGCACGCTGCCGGACAACAAGGGCGCCAGCGTCACCGACAGGTCGGCCAGCAGCGCATCGCGGCGCTCGTTCAGGTAGAAGTGGTCGCCGGGGAACACGCGCACGCGGAACGGGCCGCGCGTCTCGCCGCGCCAGCCATCGAGGTGCTCGCGCGGCGTCAGCGGATCGGCGCTGCCGCCGAACACCGACAGCGCGCAATCGAGCGGCGCGCGGCCGGCCGGCGGCAGGTGGGTCTCGAGCGCGGCGATGTCGGCGCGCAGGCTGGGCAGCAGCAGCGCCATCACGTCGGCATGCTGCAGCAGCTCGGGCGGAATGCCGCCGTAGCGGCGCTGGATCTCGCCGACGAACTGCGCATCGGGCAGGCGGTGCAGCGCGGGCTCGCGGGCCGGCCAGTGCGGCGGGCGGCGGCCGGAGACGACCAGGTGCCGCGGCGTCGGCAGGCCGGCCGCCTGCAGCGCGCGCGCCACCTCGCTGGCCAGCACCGCGCCCATGCTGTGGCCGAACAGCGCGAAGGGCTTGTCGAGCTCGGCCAGCAGCTGCGGCAGCACGGCGCGCACCAGCGTGGGGATGTCGGCGATCGGCGGCTCGTCGAGCCGGTTCGCGCGGCCGGGCAGTTGCACGGCCAGCACCTCCAGCGCGGCGGGCAGGCCGGCGGACCACGGGCGGTACACCGCGGCGCCGACACCCGCACGCGGGAAGCAGATCAGGCGTGCGCGCGCATCAGGACGCGGGGTGAAACATTGAAGCCAGGGTGTGCTGCTGTTCATCGGATGACGAGGATTGCGCGGTGCCCGAACATGGCTCATCGGACCCGCCGTTCACGCGCCGTCAGGCATGTGATCCACCGTGTCCTTCAAGTGAAGCAATGTAAAGTCAAAAGGCGCCGCGCCACCCTGGGAAGGACCCCTCAAGTGAGTGCATTCCGAGGGGGTGGATGCCCCCTGGAATGCGTGGTCGGACACGCCCTCAGCGCACCGCCTGCAAGGCCTCTTCCAGTGCCTGCTGCGCCTGCGGCTGCCAGGCGTCGTGCAACGCGACGGCCGCGCGCGCGGCCTGCACCGCCTCGTCGCGCCGGCCGAGCGCGAGCAGCAGGTCGGCCAGGTTGATCCAGGCCGGCGCGCTGCGGTGGCGCTCGGCCGCGGCGCGCAGCACCTCGGCGGCGCGTGCGGTGTCGCCGGCGGCGCGCAGGCTGTTGCCCCAGCCGATGGCCAGGCTGGGCGGGTCGGGCCAGCGCTGCACGGCCGATGCGTAGACGCGGGCCGCGACGGCGGGACGCGCGCTGCGTTCGAAACCCACGGCGGCCTCGACCGCGTCGGATGAGCGCGCGGTGAGCGGCCAGTCGCCCGGCGCCAGCACGACGAAGGCCCAGGAGCCGGAGCGGCCCCAGGTGTGCTCGAAGGTCGACAGCGGCATCACCTCGCGCTCGGTGCGGCCGGAGCGCAGCAGCAGGTCGCCGCGCGGCAGGTCGTGGCCGACCACCACGGCGTAATGCCACAGAGGCACGAAGGACAGCCCCAGGTTCTGCAGCACGACCACCGGGTGGCCGGCGGCCACTTCGCGCAGCAGCGCGGCCATCTCGCCGGGGATGCGCGTCGCAACCGCGCCGTGGCGGCGTGCGCCGGCCAGCATCTCGGCCTGCAGGCTGCCGGCGCGCGCGGGCACGAAGACCTCGGCCGAGAGCTGCGCCGGATCCACCGCGAAGCCGGCGGCGGCCAGCGCGGTGGCGAGCGCGGCCGGGCCACACTGGAAATCGGTCTGCGGGAAGAACGGTGTCGATGTCAGCTCGACCACCGGCGGCAGGCCGGCCGGCGGATCCGCGCGCAGCGCCGCGGTCTGCACCGCGCAGCCGCCCAGCAGCAGCGCCGCCAGCAGCAGCGCCGCCCGGATCAACGGATGGGCCGCGTGAACGGGAACACCTTCGTGAAGCCGAGGATGTCGGTGACGAGCAGCAGCACGAAGACGAAGACCAGCGTGCCGACGATGTCGTTGGCGCCGGCCGGGGCGCGGTCGATCTCGGCCCCCAGGCGCGCCGCCTCGGCGTCGCTGAGCGCGGCGATGCGGGCACGCGCTTCGTCGGGGTCGACACCGCGCTCTTGCAGCGCGCGCGCGACGTCGTCGCGCTGCAGCGCGGCCAGCAGGCGTTCGCGCTGCACGGCGCCGCTGACGACACCCTCGCTTTCGGCCACCTGCTCGGCGCTGAGCGTCAGCGCCTGGGCCCGGGGCACGAAGCCCGACAGCGCCAGGCTGGCGGCGACGGTGGCGGCCACGAGGCGGCGGGCGGGACGGCGGATGGCGTGCATGGAGGTCTCCGGCAGGTGCGAAGCGGCGATCAGGCATCGTAGCAACTTGCCACCCCTGCGCGTCACAGGGTGCAACCCCGTGCCGCCTGATAGGCTCTCGGTCTGCGCCACCGCGCCCCCGACCCGCCTGCCCCCGTGACCCCTCCCCGCCATTCGATGAGCCCGCCCGTGGTGGTGCTCTCGCTGATCCTGCTGCTGGGCATCCAGCCGGTCACGACCGACCTGTACCTGCCGGCCCTGCCGATGCTGACGCGCGAGCTGCAGGCGCCGGTGTCGGCAGCCCAGCTGACGCTGTCGGCGCTGATCATCTGCTTCGGTATTGCCCAGCTGGTCTGCGGGCCGCTGGCCGACCGCTTCGGGCGGCGACCGGTGCTGCTGGCGGGTCTGGCGCTGTACACCGTGGCCAGCGTGCTGAGCGCACTGGCGCCCACCATCGGCTGGCTGGTGCTGTGGCGCGCGCTGCAGGGCGCGGCGATGGCGGCGGCGGTGACCTGCGGGCGCTCGATCATCCGCGACCTGTACGCGCCGCACGAGGGCGCGCGCGTGATGTCGCGGGCGCTGACCGGGCTGGGCGTGATCGCGATGCTGAGCCCGGTGATCGGCGGGCTCCTGGCCCAGCACGCGGGCTGGCACGCGGCGCTGATGGCGCCGGCGGTGTTCGGCGCACTGACGCTGGCCTTCATCGCGTGGCGCTTCGGCGAGACGGTGCCGGCGCTGAACGTCGGCGCGACGCGCATCGGGCCGCTGCTGCGCAACTGGGGCAGCGTGTGCCGGCACCCGACCTTCCAGGCATGGGCCGCCTTGTCGGCCTTCACCTATGGCGGGCTGTTCTTCCTGCTGGCCGGCTCGTCCTTCGTCTTCATCGAGGTGCTGGGCACCTCGCGTGTCGGCTACGGCGTGATCATGCTGAGCAACTCGCTGGCGTACACGCTGGGCACGCTGCTGTGCCGGCGGCTGCTGGCCTCGCGCGGGCTGCGGCGCACGGTGGCGGTGGGCGGCGGGTTCACGCTCGGCGGCGGGCTGTCGATGGCGGCGCTGAGCCTGGCCGGGGTGCACGAGGTGTGGGCCATCGTGCTGCCGCAGTGGCTGTACGCGGTCGGGCACGGCATCCACCAGCCTTGCGGGCAGGCCGGGGCCGTCGGGCCGTTTCCCGAGAAGGCCGGCACGGCGGCATCGCTGTCGGGCTTCGGCATGACGCTGAGCGCGCTGGCGGTCGGGCTGTGGCTGGGCAAGCACCTGGACGGCACGGTGTACCCGCTGACGCTCGGCATCGGGGCCTGCAGCGTCGGCGTGGCCGCCGTGGCCTGGACGCTGGTGCAGCGGCACGGCGAGCCGGCGCGGCCGGCCCCTCTTTCTTCGGCGGCGTGAGATCCCGGATCGGCATCCGGGAACGCTTCAACACACTTCGAGCCTGACATGCTGCCTTCCTACCTCTGCCTCGCCGGCCCGACCGCTTCGGGCAAGACCGCGACGTCCCTGGCCATGGCCGAGGCGCTCGCGTCCCACCGCCCGGTGGAGATCATCAGCGTCGACTCGGCCCTGGTCTACCGCGGCATGGACATCGGCACCGCCAAGCCCGGCGCCGCCGAGCTCGCCGCGGTGCCGCACCACCTGATCGACATCATCGAGCCGAGCGAGGCCTACTCGGCCGCGCGCTTCGTCGGCGATGCGCAACGGCTGATCGGCGAGATCCAGGCGCGCGGCCGCCTGCCGCTGCTGGTCGGCGGCACGATGCTGTACTTCAAGGCACTGTTCGAAGGGCTGGACGCGATGCCGGCCGCCGACCGCGCGGTGCGCGCCGCACTGGACGCGCAGTGCGAGCGCGACGGCCTGTGGTCGCTGTACCGCGAGCTGCAACGCGTCGACCCGGTCACCGCGGCACGGCTGAAGCCCGGCGACCAGCAACGCATCCAGCGCGCACTCGAGGTGTACCGCGTCAGCGGCCAGCCGATCTCGTCCTTCCACAGCGAGAAGCCGGCGCGCGAGCTGCCGCCGCTGATCTCGCTCGAGCCCGCCGACCGCGCCTGGCTGCACCAGCGCATCGAGCAGCGCTTCCACCAGATGCTGGACGACGGGCTGGTCGACGAGGTGCGCCGGCTCGAGGCACGCGGCGACCTGGATGCGGACATGCCGTCGATGCGCTGCGTCGGCTACCGGCAAGCCTGGGAGGCCCTGGTCGAGGACGACCTCAGCGAGCTGCCCGAGCGCGGCATCGCGGCCACGCGCCAGCTCGCGAAACGCCAGCTGACCTGGCTGCGCAGCATGCCGCAGCGCCACGTGATCGCCTGCGATGCGCCCGATGCGTTGGCGAATGCCGTGGCGTGCGCCCGGCGGCTGGTGGCATGAGCCCGCCGGGTGCTCCAGCGACTGCGCTGCTGGACGTGCGCAGCCTGGCCAAGCGCTACGGCGACACGCCGGTGTTCTCGGGCGTCGAATTGATGCTGGCGGCCGGCGAGTTCGTCGCGATCCTCGGCGAATCGGGCGTCGGCAAGTCGAGCTTCCTGAACTGCCTGGCCGGACTCGACACGGTGGATGCCGGATCGGTGCACATCGGAGGCACCGAAGTCACCGCGCTCGACGACACGCAGCAGGCGCTGTTCCGCCGCGAACACCTGGGCTTCGTGTTCCAGGCCTTCCACGTGCTGCCGCACCTGAGCGTCGCGCACAACGTCGGGCTGCCGCTGCTGCTGCAGCATCGGCCGGACGATGCGCGCGTGGCCGGGTTGCTGCATGCCGTCGGCCTCGACGGCTTCGGCGACCGGCTGCCGCAGACGCTGTCGGGCGGACAGCTGCAGCGCGTGGCGATCGCCCGCGCGCTGGTGCACCGGCCGCAGCTGATCCTGGCCGACGAACCCACCGGCAACCTCGATCCGGCCACCGCCGAGCGGGTGATGGACCTGCTGTCGGCCCAGGTGCGCGAACAAGGGGCGGCGTGCGTGCTGGTGACGCATTCGCGCCATGCGGCGGCGCGGGCCGACCGCGTGCTGACGCTGACGGCGAACGGCATGACCGCCTGAGCGGCAGACGATGTTCTCGCTGCTGCGCCACCTGTCCTGGCCCGAGCTGCGCCACCATCCCTGGCGCCACCTCGCTGCGCTGCTGGCGGTGATGCTGGGCGTGGCGCTCGCGTTCTCGGTGCAGCTGATCAACCAGTCGGCGCTCGGCGAGTTCAGCTCGGCGGTGCGCGCCGTCAACGGCGAGCCGGATTTCGAGCTGCGCGCGCAACGCGGCGGTTTCGACGAAGCGCTGTACGGCCGCATCGCGACGCAGCCGCAGGTGGCCCTTGCGAGCCCGGTCGTCGAGGTCGACACCTATGCCTTCGACGCGCAGGGGCAGCGCGTGCCGCTGAAGGTGGTCGGCCTGGATGCGCTGGTGGCCGCGCCGCTGTCGCCGGCGCTGATGCCGCAGCCCGACGCCGGCGCGGACCGCCTGGCGCTGCTGGCGCCGGACGCGATCTTCCTGAATGCGCAAGCGCGGCAGCGACTGGGGCAGCCGCGCACGCTGCAGCTGCAGACGGCAGGCGGCCGCGTCGAACTGAAGGTGCTCGGCAGCATCGGCGCCATCGGCCCGGCGCTGGCGGTGATGGACATCGCCGGCGTGCAATCGAGCTTCGGACGGATCGGCCGGCTGAGCCGCATCGACGTGCGGCTCGCACCCGGCGCCGATCGTGCCGCGGTGCTGCGCGCGCTCGCGCTGCCCGAAGGCGTGCGGGCGGCATCCCCCGACGAGGAGGTCCAGCGCGTGTCGAACGTGTCGCGCGCCTACCGCGTGAACCTGACGGTGCTCGCGCTCGTCGCGTTGTTCACCGGCGCCTTCCTGGTGTTCTCGATCCTGTCGCTGTCGGTCGCGAAACGCCAGCCGCAGCTCGCGCTGCTGGGCGTGCTCGGCCTCGGCGGGCGCGACCGGCTGCGGCTGGTGCTGGCGGAATCGGCGCTGCTCGGTGCCGCCGGCAGCGTGCTCGGGCTGGCGCTCGGCACGGCGCTCGCCGCGCTGGCCTTGCGCCTGCTGGCGGGCGACCTGGGTGGCGGGTATTTCCCGGGGGTCGCACCGCACCTGCAATTCAGCGGCCTCGCCGCGCTGACTTATGGCGGGCTGGGCGTGGTCGCCGCGGTGGTGGGCGGTTGGCTGCCCGCGCGGGCAGCCCAGCAGCTCGCGCCGGCGCAGGCCTTGAAAGGCCTCGGCACGCAGCAGGCCGAAGCCGCGCGCTGGCCCGGGCCGGTGCTGCTGCTGGCCGGCGTGCTGCTGGCGCTGCTGCCGCCGGTGGCCGAGATCCCGTTGGCGGCCTATGGGTCGGTCGCCTGCCTGCTGCTGGGCGGCATCGCCTGCGTGCCGGCCGGCGTGGCCGCGCTGCTGAAGGGCATGAGACCTTCGCGCCAGCCGTTGGCGCTGCTGGCCATCGAGCGCGCACGCCACCAACGCAACACCGCGACCATCGCGGTGGCCGGCGTGGTCGCGAGCCTGAGCCTGGCGGTTGCGCTGACGGTGATGGTCGCGAGCTTCCGCGATGCCGTCACCCAATGGCTGGACACGGTGCTGCCGGCCGACCTGTACCTGCGCGCCGCGGCCGGCCCCGGCGCCAACGACGTCGTGACCCTGCCGCCGCAGCTGCAGCAGCGCGCGGCGGCCGTGCCCGGCGTGCTGCGCATCGAATCGCAGCGGGTGTCGGTGGTGCAGCTGGATGCGCAGCGGCCGGGGGTGGCGCTGATCGCGCGGGCGCTGTCCGACCCGGACAAGGAGCTGCCGCTGGTCGGCACGCTGCTGCCGCTGCCGGACGGCGAGCTGGCCGGCTACGTCAGCGAGGCAATGGTCAGCCTGTATGGCGCGTCACCGGGCACGCGGCTGAGCCTGCCGCTGCCGGACGGACAACGGGTGTCGCTGTTCGTGCGCGGCGTCTGGCGCGACTACGCGCGGCAGCACGGTGCCGTCACGATGCACGCGGCCGACTACCGGCGGCTGACCGGCGACGTGAAGGTCAACGACATGGCGCTGTGGCTCGCGCCCGGCACCGGCCTGGCCACGGTGCAGGCCGATTTGCGCGCTGCCGCGCAGGCGTCGGGACTGGACGGTGCGCTGCTGGAGTTCGCCTCGCCGGGCGAGATCCGCGCGATCTCGCTGCGCATCTTCGACCGCAGCTTCGCGGTGACCTACTGGCTGCAGGCGGTCGCGATCGCGATCGGGCTGTTCGGCATCGCGGCCAGCTTCTCGGCGCAGGTGCTGGCGCGGCGCAAGGAGTTCGGGCTGCTCGCGCACCTGGGACTGACGCGCCGCCAGGTGCTGGCGGTGGTGTCGATCGAAGGCGCGGTGTGGACGGCCGCCGGCGCGCTACTGGGCCTGCTGCTCGGGCTCGCGGTCAGCGTGGTGCTGGTGAAGGTGGTGAACCCGCAGAGCTTCCACTGGACGATGGACCTGCTGCTGCCGTGGGAGCGGCTGGCCGCCCTGTGCGCGGCCGTGGTGGTGGCTGGAACCGTGACGGCCTGGCTGTCGGCGCGCAGCGCGGCGGGCCGCCAGATGGCGTTGGCGGTGAAGGAAGACTGGTAGTGCGGCTCAGCCCTGGCTGTCCCGCCAGGTCAGGAACACGCGCAGGTCGAATTCGAGCTGGTGGTAGTCGGGCTCCATGTGCGTGCACAGCTGGTAGAAGGCCTTGTCGTGCGCCCGCTCCTTCAGGTGTGCGAGCTCGTGCACGACGATCATGCGCAGGAAATCTTCCGGCGTCGTCTTGAAGACGCTCGCGATGCGGATCTCGCGCTTGGCCTTCAGCTGCGTGCCCTGCACGCGCGAGGTCATCGTGTGCAGGCCCAGCGCCTGCTCGACGACGTGCAGCTTGTTGTCGAACGCCACCTTGCTCAGCGGCGGCGAGCTGCGCATGAAGCGGTTCTTCAGCGCCATCGTGTAGTCGTACAGCGCGCCGTCGGTGCGCACCTCGTGCGTGCCTTCGCAACGCGAGAGCAAGCGCTCGCCAAGCGTGCCCTGCTCCAGCAGGCTGCGCACCTGGGCTTGCAGCGGTTCGGGGTAGCCGGTCAGGTACTTCAGCGGTGCGGTCATCGGGCGTGCAGTGTGCCAGCGCCGTGCGCGCCTGCGGCGACAATCCGGCAATGGACATCGATGCCGACGCCGTGATGGCAGAAACCCGCGCGTGGGTGGCACGCGCCGTGGTGGGGCTGAACCTGTGCCCGTTCGCGAAGGCGGTGCAGGTGAAGGACCAGATCCGCTACGTGGTCAGCGCCGCGGCCGACGAGGCGTCGCTGCTGGCGGCGCTGTGCGACGAGATGCAGCGGCTGGTCGACACACCGGCCGCCGAGGTGGAGACCACCTTGCTGATCCATCCGGAGGTGCTCGGCGACTTCGACGACTTCAACGAGTTTCTCGGTGTCGCCGAGGCGGCGGTCGACGAGATGGGACTGGACGGCGTGCTGCAGATCGCGTCCTTCCACCCGCAGTTCCGGTTCGCCGGCACCGACGCGGACGATGTCACCAACGCCACCAACCAATCGCCCTGGCCGACGCTGCACCTGCTGCGCGAGGACAGCATCACGCGCGCGGTCGACAGCTTCCCCGATCCGGACAGCATCTACGAGACGAACATGCGCACGCTGGAGGCACTGGGGGTCTCCGGGTGGTTGGCGTTGCAGCAAGCCTGGCGGCAGGACGCGAAGCGCTGAGGCTGCGCTGCTTCGCGTCCGGCGGCCGCATCAGCTCGCGGCGAAGCAGTAGAACAGGCCCGCCCCCCCGGTCGCCTTGAGGGCCTCCTGGCCGCAACCGCGCGTCGGGTGCGAGGAATTCCACGACTTGGCGGGCGGTTGCTCGTCGAGGCCAGTGCGGTCGTGGTGGCCGACGACCGCGGAGCCATCGCCGCTCAGCGTCCAGTTGCCGCAGGTCAGGTTCTTGTCGCCCGTCGCGACACGGCCGTCCGGTGTCGAGCCGGTCAGCATGTCGTGCATGTTCGGCGTGTCGCCACGGCCGTTGATCACCTCGCCCTTCTCGGTGAGGGCCGTCTGCTTCGTGAGGGCGTTGCTGCCGTGCAGCTCGTCGACGCTGTTGGCGACCACGACGCCTCGAACGTTCTTCCAGGGGCCCTTGCCGATGCGGTCGCGCGCGTTCACCGGCGCGGCGCCGCCCGATGCATCGGTGCTGAGATAGGCCCGCCATTCCTTGTCGCCGGCACCGACGGCTGTCGCGAGCACCTTGCAGTACTTGTCGGCGCCGGCCAGGCCGCCGAGGTCCGCGCCCTTGCCCGGGTTGGCGCTGGTGACGAAGAAGGTCATCGGGTTCGGCGGCATCGTGCTGCCGGCGCAGGCGACGAGCGCCGCAGCGCCGGCAAGGCATCCCAGGGCAATCCAATGGCGGGCGATGGTCATGGCGCGTCCTCGGTGAAGTTCATGGAACGCAGCAGGTTAGTGCAGGCCCGCGGGAGCGGCAATGCGGGTATTGCTTGGATGAAAGCGGGAGCGCTGTGCGTACACCGCCGCTGAAAGCATGGCCCCAAAAGCAAAACCCCCGTCACCTTGGGAGGCGACGGGGGTTGGCTATTAATAGCCTGACGATGTCCTACTTTCACACGGGAACCCGCACTATCATCGGCGCTGAGGCGTTTCACTGTCCTGTTCGGGATGGGAAGGAGTGGGACCACCTCGCTATGGTCATCAGGCTTAACTTGTTGCTGCCGAGCATCCTTTGGGGGAGTGCTTTGCAGCCAATTCGTAGAGTCGACGCTGCGTGGGGTTGAACCACGCAAGCGGAATCAGCATGTGATCTGGGATGAACTTGATTGCGTTCAGAGGTATTCGTTGGAAGAACTGCACAACGCTTGATCTCGAACAGACTTTGATGGTTTTGATCAAAGTTATAGGGTCAAGCCTCACGAGCAATTAGTACTGGTTAGCTTAACGCATTACTGCGCTTCCACACCCAGCCTATCAACGTCCTGGTCTCGAACGACTCTTCAGGGGGCTCAAGGCCCCGGCAAGACTCATCTTGAGACGAGTTTCCCGCTTAGATGCTTTCAGCGGTTATCTCTTCCGCACATAGCTACTCGGCGATGCCACTGGCGTGACAACCGATACACCAGAGGTGCGTCCACTCCGGTCCTCTCGTACTAGGAGCAGGCTCTCTCAATCTTGCAGCGCCCACGGAAGATAGGGACCAAACTGTCTCACGACGTTTTAAACCCAGCTCACGTACCTCTTTAAATGGCGAACAGCCATACCCTTGGGACCGGCTACAGCCCCAGGATGAGATGAGCCGACATCGAGGTGCCAAACACCGCCGTCGATATGAACTCTTGGGCGGTATCAGCCTGTTATCCCCAGAGTACCTTTTATCCGTTGAGCGATGGCCCTTCCATACAGAACCACCGGATCACTTTGTCCTACTTTCGTACCTGCTCGACTTGTCAGTCTCGCAGTCAAGCACGCTTATGCCAATGCACTATCAGCACGATTTCCGACCGTGCCTAGCGTACCTTCGAACTCCTCCGTTACGCTTTGGGAGGAGACCGCCCCAGTCAAACTGCCCACCATACACTGTCCCCAACCCGGATAACGGGCCAAGGTTAGAACCTCAAACACACCAGGGTGGTATTTCAACGTTGGCTCCACGACACCTAGCGGCACCGCTTCAAAGCCTCCCACCTATCCTACACAGATCTGTTCAAAGTCCAATGTAAAGCTACAGTAAAGGTTCATGGGGTCTTTCCGTCTTTCCGCGGGGAGATTGCATCATCACAAACATTTCAACTTCGCTGAGTCTCTGGAGGAGACAGTGTGGCCATCGTTACGCCATTCGTGCAGGTCGGAACTTACCCGACAAGGAATTTCGCTACCTTAGGACCGTTATAGTTACGGCCGCCGTTTACTGGGACTTCAGTCAAGAGCTTGCACCCCATCATTTAATCTTCCAGCACCGGGCAGGCGTCACACCCTATACGTCGACTTTCGTCTTTGCAGAGTGCTGTGTTTTTAATAAACAGTCGCAGCCACCGATTCTCTGCGGCCTCATTGGGCTCCCCAAGTAAATGGTTCACCTACTAAAGGCACACCTTCTTCCGAAGTTACGGTGTCAATTTGCCGAGTTCCTTCTCCAGAGTTCTCTCAAGCGCCTTAGAATACTCATCTCGCGCACCAGTGTCGGTTTGCGGTACGGTCGTATGTAGCTGGAGCTTAGTGGCTTTTCCTGGAAGCAGGGTATCACTCACTTCAGCGGCAAGCCGCCTCGTTATCACGCCTCATCTAAGCTGCCCGGATTTGCCTAGGCAGCACGACTACACGCTTGAACCGGGACATCCAACACCCGGCTGAGCTAACCTTCTCCGTCCCCACATCGCACTACATATCGGTACAGGAATATTGACCTGTTTCCCATCAGCTACGCATCTCTGCCTCGCCTTAGGGGCCGACTCACCCTACGCCGATGAACGTTGCGTAGGAAACCTTGCGCTTTCGGCGAGGGGGCTTTTCACCCCCTTTAACGCTACTCATGTCAGCATTCGCACTTCTGATACCTCCAGCAGCCTTCACAAGCCACCTTCACAGGCTTACAGAACGCTCTCCTACCACTTGCTATTGCTAGCAAATCCGCAGCTTCGGTAACTGGCTTAGCCCCGTTACATCTTCCGCGCAGGACGACTCGATCAGTGAGCTATTACGCTTTCTTTAAATGATGGCTGCTTCTAAGCCAACATCCTGACTGTTTTAGCCTTCCCACTTCGTTTCCCACTTAGCCAATTTTGGGGACCTTAGCTGGCGGTCTGGGTTGTTTCCCTCTTGTGTCCGGACGTTAGCACCCGGTGCACTGTCTCCCAAGCTGTACTCATCGGTATTCGGAGTTTGCAATGGTTTGGTAAGTCGCCATGACCCCCTAGCCATAACAGTGCTCTACCCCCGACGGTAATACTTGAGGCACTACCTAAATAGTTTTCGGAGAGAACCAGCTATTTCCAAGTTTGTTTAGCCTTTCACCCCTATCCACAGCTCATCCGCTAGTTTTGCAACACTAGTCGGTTCGGACCTCCAGCAGGTGTTACCCTACCTTCATCCTGGCCATGGATAGATCACTTGGTTTCGGGTCTACACCCAGCGACTGAACGCCCTATTCGGACTCGATTTCTCTACGGCTTCCCTATTCGGTTAACCTTGCCACTGAATGTAAGTCGCTGACCCATTATACAAAAGGTACGCCGTCACCCTTGCGGGCTCCGACTGTTTGTATGCATGCGGTTTCAGGATCTATTTCACTCCCCTCCCGGGGTTCTTTTCGCCTTTCCCTCACGGTACTAGTTCACTATCGGTCGATTACGAGTATTTAGCCTTGGAGGATGGTCCCCCCATATTCAGACAGGATTACACGTGTCCCGCCCTACTTGTCGCACGCCTAGTTCCACACCCTACATTTTTCATACGGGGCTATCACCCGCTATGGCCGGACTTTCCATTCCGTTCTGATATGCAAGATGCTAAAACGTGCAGGCTCTTCCGATTTCGCTCGCCACTACTTTCGGAATCTCGGTTGATGTCTTTTCCTCGAGCTACTGAGATGTTTCAGTTCACCCGGTTCGCCTCGCATACCTATGTATTCAGTATGCGATGACCTTACGGTCGGGTTTCCCCATTCGGAAATCTCCGGATCAAAGCTAATTTGCCAGCTCCCCGAAGCTTATCGCAGGCTATCACGTCCTTCGTCGCCTGTAATCGCCAAGGCATCCACCACATGCACTTAGTCACTTGACCCTATAACTTTGACGCCTGTGTCTTTCAACAAGCATCGATCAAGGACTGTTTGAGTATTTCGCGTTATGCCGTTCTTCAAAACTCGCTTCAATCGATTTCTCGATCAACTCAAGCTGAATATCTGTTGACGCAATCAAGTTCGTCATCGGCGGCACGGTGCAGTCCACTCGGGCCTGCTTTCCGCCGACAACGCTGATTTTCGACTCTACAAATTGTTAAAGAGCAACAGCCGATTCTTTCGAATCGCTGACGCAAACCGCCCGGCGTCATCTTTCGATGGCCAAGCGTTCTTGCGTCAGCGACGATTTCTTCTTCTCAAGAGAACGTCTTCTTCTAAGACGTGGTGGAGGATGACGGGATCGAACCGACGACCCCCTGCTTGCAAAGCAGGTGCTCTCCCAGCTGAGCTAATCCCCCGATGGAAGTTGGTGGGTCTAGTTGGGCTCGAACCAACGACCCCCGCCTTATCAAGACGGTGCTCTAACCAGCTGAGCTACAGACCCTTGTTCCGGATTGAACCGTTCTCTTGACTGTTGTCACAACAGCCGATAAGCGTGGGCGCCAGAATTGGAGCGCCATTTTTTCCAGAAAGGAGGTGATCCAGCCGCACCTTCCGATACGGCTACCTTGTTACGACTTCACCCCAGTCACGAACCCTGCCGTGGTAATCGCCCCCCTTGCGGTTAGGCTAACTACTTCTGGCAGAACCCGCTCCCATGGTGTGACGGGCGGTGTGTACAAGACCCGGGAACGTATTCACCGCGGCAAGCTGATCCGCGATTACTAGCGATTCCGACTTCACGCAGTCGAGTTGCAGACTGCGATCCGGACTACGACCGGTTTTCTGAGATTAGCTCCCCCTCGCGGGTTGGCAGCCCTCTGTACCGGCCATTGTATGACGTGTGTAGCCCTACCCATAAGGGCCATGATGACCTGACGTCATCCCCACCTTCCTCCGGTTTGTCACCGGCAGTCTCATTAGAGTGCCCTTGCGTAGCAACTAATGATAAGGGTTGCGCTCGTTGCGGGACTTAACCCAACATCTCACGACACGAGCTGACGACGGCCATGCAGCACCTGTGTCCAGGCTCTCTTTCGAGCACCAAACCATCTCTGGTAAGTTCCTGGCATGTCAAGGGTAGGTAAGGTTTTTCGCGTTGCATCGAATTAAACCACATCATCCACCGCTTGTGCGGGTCCCCGTCAATTCCTTTGAGTTTCAACCTTGCGGCCGTACTCCCCAGGCGGTCAACTTCACGCGTTAGCTTCGTTACTGAACAGCAAGCCGTCCAACAACCAGTTGACATCGTTTAGGGCGTGGACTACCAGGGTATCTAATCCTGTTTGCTCCCCACGCTTTCGTGCATGAGCGTCAGTACAGGYCCAGGGGATTGCCTTCGCCATCGGTGTTCCTCCGCATATCTACGCATTTCACTGCTACACGCGGAATTCCATCCCCCTCTACCGTACTCTAGCCATGCAGTCACAAATGCAGTTCCCAGGTTGAGCCCGGGGATTTCACATCTGTCTTGCATAGCCGCCTGCGCACGCTTTACGCCCAGTAATTCCGATTAACGCTTGCACCCTACGTATTACCGCGGCTGCTGGCACGTAGTTAGCCGGTGCTTATTCTTCAGGTACCGTCATTAGTCCAAAGTATTAGTTCAGACCGTTTCTTCCCTGACAAAAGCGGTTTACAACCCGAAGGCCTTCTTCCCGCACGCGGCATGGCTGGATCAGGCTTGCGCCCATTGTCCAAAATTCCCCACTGCTGCCTCCCGTAGGAGTCTGGGCCGTGTCTCAGTCCCAGTGTGGCTGGTCGTCCTCTCAGACCAGCTACAGATCGTCGCCTTGGTAGGCCTTTACCCCACCAACTAGCTAATCTGATATCGGCCGCTCCAATTGCGCGAGGTCTTGCGATCCCCCGCTTTCACCCTCAGGTCGTATGCGGTATTAATCCGGCTTTCGCCGGGCTATCCCCCACAACTGGGCACGTTCCGATATATTACTCACCCGTTCGCCACTCGCCACCAGGATTGCTCCCGTGCTGCCGTTCGACTTGCATGTGTAAGGCATGCCGCCAGCGTTCAATCTGAGCCAGGATCAAACTCTTCAGTTCGATCTTGATAATTTACTCAATGAATTGAAGTGAACTTCACTTCATGAGCGTTTAAGGTCCATGAGACCTCGAGTCTTTCGACCCTTCGGCACTCGCCTTCCAACGCCCACACTTATCGGCTGTATGTTTTTAAAGAGCTGCCGCGCCACTCGTCATTCCTGACTCGCCGCTTGCTTGCCTCGTCGCGCTTCAACTTTCGTTTTGCACTTCGTTCAGCAGAGCCTGCGACTGTAGCACGACTTTTTGCGTTTTACTCGGCGTCGGCGATTTTTTCATTTCGCTTTCTTCGAGCCTGCTCGTCATTCCTGACTTGCCGCAAATCGCTGAGTTCTCATCAGCGAAGCCCACGATTATGCATTGGTGCCAAGGGGTCGTCAATACTCTTGTCCCTGCAATTTTGTCGGGTATCTCTGAAATGCCGCGACACACCGAGAGTCCCTTCAAACCGCCGCCGGGGCTTCGCAGCCGGCATGCCATCGGCGAGAATCCGCGCCCTGCCCCCGTTGGGAGGCGCGACCGGCCGTCTGGTGGCAAACAGCGGTCGGCGTTGATAGAGCCAACATACACAAGAGACCCCGATGTACGACACGCCCTTCGTCAACAACCCCTTCGAATCCGCCATTGACCCCGGCACCGTGCTGCAACGCGTCGAGCAATCGGCCGGCATCGCCCAGCTCCAGCGCCGCGTGTTCGCGCGCGCCGACAAGCTGCGCGGCGTCGCCGCCGACCTGATGGAGCACGACGCCAAGATCGAGGCCCTGTTTGCAAACGGCGCCCGCGCCGGTGCCGCCCCCAAGAAGACAGCGAAGACCAAGGCCGAAGCCTGATCCGTCTCACCCCCGCACGGGCCCGGTTCACCCTCGAACCATGGCGCCCGGCGGACCCCGGGGCAACAATGCGGGAGCATGACGGCCCTCCCCTCTCCTTCCTCCGACAAGACCCACGACGACGCGGCTTCGATGCCGCGTCTCGCTTTCGCCGTCGCCTGGGCGTTGTTCTGGGTGCTGATGATGACCATCGGCGTGCAGGATCACCTGCGCCAGGGCGGCACCGGCCCCTGGAAGCCGCTGCTGTGGGAAGGCAGCTCGATGCTGGCGGCCAGCCTGGTGGTCTGGCTCCAATGGCAGCGCGCCGGCCGGCTCGATGCCCTGCTGGCCCGGCCGTGGCGCTGGTTCGCCGCGAGCCTCGGGTGGCTGCCGCTCGCCGCACCCTGCTTCGTCGCGGCGGTGTATGCCCTGCGCCATGCCGTCTACGCCGCGCTCGGCCAGCCCTATGTGCACGACCCGTGGCCGGTGGTGTTCCGCTACGAGGTGCTGAAGTTCTCGATGTTCTACCTGCTGTTCGCCGCGGTCTTCTTCGGGCTGCGCTCGCATGCGGCGCTGGCCGCCGCGCGGCTGCGGCTCGAACGCGAGCAGCGCCTCGCGCAAAGCGCGCAGCTGCTGCAGCTGGCCCAGCAGATCGAGCCGCATTTCCTGTTCAACGCGCTCAACACGATCGCCTCGACGATCCACACCGACCCGGCGCTGGCCGACACGCTGCTGATGCGCCTGGCCGCGCTGCTGCGCGCCGCCACCGACCTGGCGCGACGCCCCGAGACCACGCTGGCCGACGAGCTGGGCCTGCTCGAGGCCTATGCGTCCATCATGCGCGAGCGTTTCGCCGAACGCGTGGACATCGCCTTCGACGTCGACCCAGGCGCCCGTGACTGCAAGGTGCCGTCGCTGCTGCTGCAGCCGCTGCTGGAGAACGCGTTCCGCCATGGCGTCGAGCGCCGCCTCGCCACCACCCACATCGTCGTGCGCACGCGCCGCACCGGCGAACGCCTGTGCCTGGAGGTGCAGGACGACGCCGGCGAGCTGCCCGACGCGCCCGCGTGGGGCGTGGGCCTCGGCAACCTGCAGCAGCGCCTGTCGACCCGTCACGGCGAGCGCGCGTCTCTGACGTTGCAGGCGCGCGACGGCGGCGGCGTGCTGGCCCGCATCGAGCTGCCATGCGAGTGCTGATCGTCGACGACGAGACCCCGGCGCGCGAACGCCTGCGCCGCCTGCTGCTCGCGTTCGACGACGTCGACGTGGTCGGCCAGGCGCGCGACGGCGACGAAGCGCTGGCCGCCGTCGCCACGCTGGCGCCGGATGCGCTGTTCCTCGACGTGCAGATGCCGGGCGCGAACGGCATCGACGTCGCCGCGTCCTTGCCCGAACCACCCCCCGCCATCGTCTTCGTCACCGCGCACGGCCACTATGCGGTGCAGGCCTTCGATGCCGCAGCCGTCGACTACCTGCTCAAGCCGGTCGAACCGCAACGCCTGGGCCAGGCGCTGCAGCGGCTGCGCGATCGCCTGGGCGCGGCACGGCCACCGCTGCAGCCGGCGCAGCTGCTGGTCGCCGACCGCGGCCGCACGCACGTGGTCGCGGTGGCCGACATCCTGTGGCTCGAGGCCGCCGACAACTACGTGATCCTGCACACGCCCGAGCGTTCGCCGCTGCTGCGCCGCACCTTGTCGGGCCTGCTGGACGACCTGGGCGCCGGCTTCGTGCGAACGCACCGCGGCGCCGCGGTGGCGCTGGCGCACGTGGTGCAGCTCGAACCGCTCGGCAAGGGCGACGCGCGCATCACGCTGCACGGCGGGCAAGCCGCGCCCTGCAGCCGCCAGTACCGCGACGCGCTGGTGTCGCGCCTGGCCGCGCCGCGCTGATCCGCTTCGCCACCTGCCGGGGGCGCTTCGTCCCGCCGCGCTGTCCGACGGCCCGCGTGCGGCCTAGCCTTGTCGCATCCACCTGCGGAGACCTTGCCATGCCGGACCCCGTCGCCCTGCCCGCCCGCCAGTACGCCCTCGACTGGCTGCGCATCGCCGCGTTCGCGCTGCTGGTCCCGTACCACGTCGGCATGTACTACGTGAGCTGGGGCTGGCACATCAAGAGCCCGCAGCTCCACACCGCGCTGGAGCCGTGGATGATGCTCAGCTCGCCCTGGCGCATGGACCTGCTGTTCATCGTCTCCGGCGCTGCCACGGCACTGATGCTGGGTGGCGGCCAGGCGCCGCCGCTCGGCTGGCTGCGCCGGCGCAGCGCGCGCCTGCTGCTGCCCTTGCTGTTCGGCATGCTGGTGATCGTGCCGCCGCAGTCCTGGCTGGAGGTGCAGCGCCGCTTCGGCTACACCGGCAGCTACCTCGACTTCATCCCGCTCTACCTGCGCGGCGGCAGCGGCTTCTGCGATGCG
The DNA here is from genome assembly GCF_056404395.1 of Rhizobacter sp. P2_D12. Lineage (NCBI taxonomy): Bacteria > Pseudomonadati > Pseudomonadota > Betaproteobacteria > Burkholderiales > Sphaerotilaceae > Rhizobacter > Rhizobacter sp. P2_D12. Next base: position 27,833 of record NZ_JBFUEB010000047.1, read on the forward strand.
GCACAGGGCTGCCTGGTGCTGCCGACCTGGAACCACCTGTGGTACCTGCCCTACCTGTTCACGTACACGCTGCTGCTGTGGGCGGCACTGCGGCTGTGGCCGGGCCTGCTGCCTGCCATCGCGCGCCGGGCGGCAACCGCACTGGCCGGCCCGCGCCTGCTGTGGCTGCCGCTCGCGCTGCTGTTCGCGTGGCGGCTGCTGATGGCGCGTCGCTTCCCGGCCACGCACGCCCTGGTCGACGACGCGTTCATGCACGGCCAGTACCTGGCGATGTTCTTGTTCGGCGCCACCCTGGCGCAGGCCGGCAGCCTCGCGCAGGACGCGCAGCGCTGGCGTTGGTGGGCCCTGCTGTCGGCCGCGGCCGGTTGGCTCGCGCTGCAAGCGCTGCTGCCGTCGGCGGCCGGCCTGCCGTGGCTGCGCGGCCTCGCGTTCACGGTGCTGCAATGGGGCGCCCTGGTCGCGTCCATCGGCTTCGCCCACCGGCACTGGAACGTCGATCACCCGTGGCGGCAGACGCTCGCCGAGGCGGTGTTCCCGCTCTACCTGCTGCACCAGACGCTGATCATCCTGCTGGCGCACGCGCTGCGGCCCTGGGCGCTGCCGTTCGAGGTGGAGGCGCCGCTGCTGGTCGCCGCGACCTTCGCGCTCGGCTGGATCGGCTACCGCCTCGCGCTGCGCAGCGGCCCGTTGCGCAGCGCCTTCGGGCTCAAGCCGGCAGCAGCAACTCGCGGCGCTCGCCGAACTGCCGCCATCCACCGCGCGTGAAGGCCCGGGCCATGCCGGTGTTCGACCGGTCGGTGTCCGCGATCAGGCGCGGCAGGCCGGCAGCGCGCAGCAAGGCCGTGGCGACAGCCAGCAACGCATCGACGCGCCCGCGTCCACGGTGCGCCGGCAGCACGCCGATGTAGCCGATGCTGCCGAAGTCGGCCCCCGCCACCGGCAGCACCAGGCCCACCGCGGCGCCCTGCGCATCGAAGGCGATCTGCCACCAGCCCGGGTCCACGCGCATGCTGCGCAGGTCGGCAATCAGCTCAGCCGCGTGGGCCTCGGCACCGCGCGCCGCGACGGCCTCGATGTCGATCTGGTCGCGCGATGCAGCCGCCACCTCGGCCACCATCTGCCGCAGCAGCGGCTCGTCGCCGGCGGTCACCGGGCGCAGGTTCAGGTCGCCGGTGTCGACCGCGGCACCCGGCGCCGACTCCGGCACCGCATCGAAGCGCAGCGTGTCGCGCTGCGTCCTGAAGCCCTGGCGCCAGGAAGGCCAGGCGCGCCTGGCCATGCGTCTGCCACTGCGGCGCGCGCGGCGGGTGGTCGTGGCAATGCCCCACGGTCGTCAAGCCCGCATCCACCATCGCCGAGCGTGCGCCATCCAGCAGCGCCCGCCCGAGCGCATCGGCGTCGCCACCGTCCCACGGCAGGTTCAGCAGCACGATGTCGATCGGCCGCCCGACGCGCGGCAAGGCCCAGAACGCCACCCGCCCGCAGGGCCGGCCGCCGCGCCAGGCGACGAAACACCACTCGGGTCGCGACGACCCCGACGCGAACAGCCCTTCGAGGTAGCGCGCGGTGTCGTCGACATGTTCGGCGGCGGTCTCCACCGCGGCGAACTCGTGCACGCTGCCGGCCCGCCGGATCTCGACCGTCATGCGGCGCTCCGCTCGAAACCCTCGAGCACGTTGACGGCGTTCACGCCGACCTCGGCCACCGCGTAGCCGCCCTCGAACACGAACAGCGTCGGCAGGCCGAGCCCGGCGACGTCGCGCCCGACCTGCAGGTAGTCGGCGCTGCGCAGCGCAAAGCTGGAGATCGGATCGCCCTCGAAGGTGTCGACGCCCAGCGACACCACCAGCGCCTGGGCGCCGAAGCGGCCGATCGCCTCGATGCCCGTGCCCAGCGCCGCGCGCCAGCGTGCGAAGTCGGTGCCGCGCGGCAGCGGCAGGTTCAGGTTGAAGCCCTCGCCGGCCCCGCTGCCGCGTTCGTCCGCGTGCCCCAGGTAGAACGGGTACTCGGTGCGCGGATCGCCGTGCAGCGACACCGTCAGCACGTCGGGCCGCTCGTAGAAGATACTTTGCGTGCCGTTGCCATGGTGGTAGTCGACGTCGAGCACCGCGACGCGCTCGAAGCCGCCGTCGCGCAAGGCCTGCGCTGCCAGCGCCGCGTTGTTCAGGAAGCAATAGCCGCCGAAGAAGTCCGCGCCGGCATGGTGGCCCGGCGGTCGCGTCAGCGCGAAGGCGCTGCGCGTCTCGCGCCGCAGCAGCGCCTGCGCCCCGTCCACCGCGCAGGCCGCACCGGCCCGCGCCGCCTGCCAGGTGCCGGCCACCAGCGGCGTGCCGGCATCGAACGAGAACAAGCCCATGCGCGCCGCGAAGTTGTCGGGAAGCACGTCGGCGCGGAAGCCGCGCACCGGCCACACCGACGGCAGCGCATCGACCTCGGCGTTCGCCGGATCCAGCGCCACCCAATCGGCCCAGGCATGCGACAGGAAATCGAGGTAGCGCGCACTGTGGATGCGCTGCAGCACATCCAGGGCCACCTCGCCCGGCTCGCGCAGCGCGCCCAGCGGGCGCCGCTGCAACTCGGCCAGCACGTGGTCCAGCCGGCCCGGCACCTCGTGGCAGGGCACGAGCCGGCCGCGGTACATCTCCTGGCGCCCGGCATGCAATTGATGGACCGGGTTGTGGATCGTCAGCATCTCAGTCTGTCCCTTCGTTGGCGCTGTCCTCGAGCGGCTTGAACAGGTCGTCGAAATCCTCGGCGTTCAGCGCCGCGTCGCTGGCCACGCCCTTCAGCAGCAAGTCGGCGAGGCCTGCCTTGCGCGCCTGCAGGTCGATCATCTTGTCCTCGACCGTGCCGCTGGCCAGCAGCTTGTAGACGAACACCGGCTTGTCCTGCCCGATGCGGTAGGCACGGTCCACCGCCTGCTGCTCGACCGCCGGGTTCCACCACGGGTCGTACAGGATCACGGTGTCGGCGGCCGTCAGGTTCAGCCCCACGCCGCCGGCCTTCAGGCTGATCAGGAACAGCGGCACCGTGCCCTGCTGGAACTGCGCCACCAGGCCGGCCCGGTCGTCGGTCTCGCCGGTCAGCAGCAGGTAGGGCAGCTTCAGGCGCTGCAGCTCGGGCTCGATCAGCGCCAGCATCTCGGTGAACTGCGAGAACAGCAGCACGCGCCGCCCGTCCTCCACCAGCGTGGGCAGCAGGTCGAGCAGCAGCTCCAGCTTGGCCGACGGCGCGTGCTTGCCACCGGGCGGCGCGTCGCTCTTCAGCAGGCGCGGGTCGCAGCACACCTGGCGCAGCTTCAGCAGCGCATCCAGCACCATGATCTGGCTGCGCGCAAGGCCCTGCTTCTGGATCGCGTCGCGCAGCTTCTCGTCCATGGTCGCGCGCACGGTCTCGTACAGGTCGGCCTGCGCGCCCGCCAGCTCGACGCGCAGCAGCGTTTCGGTCTTCTCGGGCAGCTCCTGCGCCACCTGCTGCTTGGTGCGGCGCAGGATGAACGGCCGCACGCGGCGCGCCAGGTGCTCGGCCTGGAGCTGGTCCTGGCGCTTCTCGATCGGCTGGCGGTAGCGCTCGCGGAACTGCATCTCGCTGCCCAGCAGGCCCGGGCACACGAAATCCATCAGGCTCCACAGCTCGCCCAGGTGGTTCTCGAGCGGCGTGCCGCTCAGGCACAGCCGGTGCTCCGCGCGCAGGCCCTTCAGCGCAAGCGCGGCCTGGCTGCGGCTGTTCTTGATGCGCTGGGCTTCGTCGAGCACGACGTAGTGCCAGTCCTGCGCCGTCAGCACGTCGATGTCGCGCACCGCCAGCGGGTAGCTGGTGATCACCAGGTTCGCCTGCGCGATGCGCTCGAAGTGCTGCATGCGCCGCGCGCCGTGCAGCACCAGCGTCTTCAGCTGCGGCGTGAAGCGGTGCGCCTCGGCATGCCAGTTCTCGACCAGGCTGGTCGGCACGACCACCAGCGACGGGCGCTCCAGCCGGCCCGCGTCGAGCTCGTTCTGCAGCAGCGTCAGCGTCTGCAGCGTCTTGCCCAGGCCCATGTCGTCGGCCAGCACGCCGCCCAGGCGCGCGCGGCGCAGGAAATCCATCCACGCCAGCCCGTCGAGCTGGTAGTGGCGCAGCGTCGCCTGCACCCGCGGCGACGGCGCCACCGGCGGCAGCCCGCTGCCGGTGCGCAGCGCGCGCAGCTCGTGGATCAGCGCATCGAGGCTGGGCGGCGCCTTCACCTTCGCGCCGTTGGCCAGCGCGTCGAGGGTGCCGAGGTCGAAGCGCGACAGCTGCAGCACCGCCTCCGACGGCTTCAGCGTGACCTTCTCGAACACGCTGCGCAGCCAGTCGAGCAGCGGCGCCAGGCGCTGCACCGGCACGCGCAGCAGGCGCTGGCGCGCCGGGGCGCCCAGCGGTTGCGGCGACGAGCCGTCGTCCGGCCACGGCACCAGCACCTCGCCGCTGCCGGCGCGCAGCGCACTGTCCACCTTCAGCCAGCCGCCCTGCACCAGGCCCACCAGCAGCGGCACCAGGTTGACCGGCTGGCCTTCCACCGACACCTTGAGGCCGAGGCGGAACCAGTCGCTGCCGGGCTCTTCGTGCAGGTCGACGGTCCAGTCGTCGGCCTCGTGCAGCTCGTACGGGAAGTCGTCGTCGACCTCGACCTGCCAGCCCAGCTCCTTCAGGGCCGGGATGTGCTGCGTCAGCAGCTGCGGCCACTGGTCGCGCTGCTGCGGCACGAAGACCATCGGCCGGCCTTCGAGGTTGACGCCGTAGCCGGCGCTGAGCAGCCGGCCCGAGCCGAAGCTGGACTGGCGCTGCATCGCCGCGCCGGCCGCGAGGCTCCAGGGGCGCAGGTGCAGGCGCTCGGCCATCGCACGCACCGCGTCGGCCTCGGCATCGGCCTGGCGCTCGAAGCGCGTCAGCTGGCTGGCGTGGGAGCCGGCGCCGCGCGTCGYATCGAGGAAGGTGGTGTCGGCGCCGCCGGACGGCAGGTGGTAGTCGACCGGCACCATGCCCGGCACGCGGTAGCGCAGCAGCAGCTGCACCGAGGCCTGGCGCGGCGCGTGGTCGCTGACCAGCGGGCGGTTGCCGCGCGTGCCGAAGCGCTGGTGCAGCATCGCCTCGGACGCCGCGTCGACGCAGGTGCCCAGCCGCAGCACCGGCACCAGCGGCAGCACGCCCAGGTCGCGCAGCGCGCGCACCTGCTCGTCGGGCAGCGGGAGCTCGATGCCGCGCGCGCTGGCCAGGCCTTGCAGCCGCTCGGTGAACTGCGGCAGCAGCTCGGCCGGCACGGGCGGCATGCGTGTCAGCCAGTCGAGCAGTTGCGTGCTGGGCGGCACGCCTTGCAGCGCCGCAGGGCGGATCGCCAGGCCGCTCGCGTCGATGGCGCGCGGCTCGGGCAGCAGCACCAGGCGCACGGTTTCGTCGGCCGGGCCGCGCCACTGGGTGTGCCAGTCGCCGTCCTCGTCGGCCAGCCAGTGCAGCGACACCGGCAGCGGCGTGTCGATGCTTTCGGCGGCGGGGCCGGGCGGGTGCGGCAGCTCGTCGAGCGCCGGCGGCACGATCCAGGTGCGGCCGCTGCCCAGCATCAGCTCCAGCAGGGCGAGCGCGCCCGGGCCGCGCAGCGGTATCGCGCCGGTGGTCAGCTGCGCACCCAGCATCGGCAGGATGGCCGAGAAGATGTCCTGGTCGGCCGGCGTGACGTAGGCCGGGCGGTTGCGCAGCATGTCGATCACGCTGGGCGAGTGCGGGCGGTGCGAGCCGAGTTCGCCGGTGCGGCGCAGGCTGCCGAGGTGCAGCGCCAGGAACAGGCCGCTGCCGCGCGCGCGCAGCACGTACATCAGCGTGCGCTGCGGGGCGGTCGCGGGGGCGGCGGGTTCGGCCGGCGGTCCGGTCGGGATGTCGGTCAGCTCGGCCAGCCACGAGCGCACCGGGCGCGGCAGGTCTTCGGCCGGCGCGGTGGTGCTGGCCGGGCGCACCACCGGCGCGGTGTCGAGCCGGCGCGGCGGCGCGAGGCCGGGGTTCTTGCGCATGCGCAGTTCCAGCGCCTCGAAGGCCATCAGCGCGGCGGCCACGTGCTTGCAGTTCATGCCGACCGGGCACGAGCAGACGCCGCGCACCTGCAGGCCCAGCCGGCGGTCGACCGGCAGCTCGATGCGCTGCTCGTAGACGTGGGCGCCGCTGCCGCGCATGCGCGTGAGCAGCGCCGGGCCGTCGACCTGCATCGCCTGCAGCGACTGTTCGGGGTTGAGCGCCATCGCCCGCGTCAGCGTCACGCGGTCGAACTGCTGGCCGAAGTCGAACTCGGGCGGAATGGAAAATTCGGTCATGGGCTGCGGGGCATTGTCGTTCAGGCCGCGACAGGCTTCCATGCGATGCTCGCGGCCATGCACAGACGCGTTTTCATCGCCGCGGCGGGGGCCGGCGCGGCGTGGCCGGCGCTGGCGGCCACGCCCTCGATGGTGCGGCCTCGGCCGCTGGTCTTCCCGGCCGATTTCGGCGCGCACCCGGCGACGCGCACCGAGTGGTGGTATGTCACCGGGTCGCTGCGCGCGGGCGACCGGCTGTTCGGCTTCCAGGTCACGTTCTTCCGATCGGCCACCGGGCTGGCGGCATCGGACAGCCGCTTCGCGGCCCGGCAGCTGGTGTTCGGGCATGCGGCGCTGAGCGACGTGGCGGGCGGGCGGCTGCGACACGACCAGCGGCTGGCGCGGGCGGGGTTCGGCATTGCCGAGGCGGCCGAGGGCGACACGCTCGTCTCGCTGCGCGACTGGTCGATGCGGCGCGACGGCCCGGCCGATGCGGGCCGCTACACCGCCCATGTGCGCAGCGACAACGCCGGTTTCATGCTCGACCTCGCGTTCGCCACCACGCAGCCGGTGCTGCTGCAAGGCGAGGCCGGCTACTCCCGCAAGGGGCCGCAGCCCGGAAACGCCAGCTTCTACTACAGCCAGCCGCAGCTTCGTGCCATCGGCACGCTGACGCTGGACGGCCGCGCGATGCCGGTGCAAGGCCGGGCCTGGCTGGACCAGGAGTGGGGCGACCTGATGCTCGATCCGCAGGCGGTCGGCTGGGACTGGATCGGGATGAACCTCGACGATGGCAGCGCGCTGATGGCGTTCCGGCATCGCCGGGCCGACGGGTCCACGCTGTACGCGGGCGGCAGTTTCCGCGCGGCCGGAGGAGCCGTGCGCAGCTTCGCCTCCGATGAAGTGCGCTTTGTGCCGGGCAGGACATGGACCAGCCCCGCTTCACGTACCCGGTACCCCGTCGAATGGGCCGTCGAGACGCCGACGGGACGGTATCGCGTCAAGGCCCTGTTCGACAGCCAGGAACTGGACAGCCGCGCCAGCACCGGGTCGTTCTACTGGGAGGGGCTCAGCGAACTGCTGACCGAGCCTGGTCAGCACGCCGGGCTCGGCTACCTGGAGATGACAGGCTATGCGGCGCCGATGGTGCTGTAGTCAGCGAGCGACGCGGCCACGTTCCCACTGTTCGACCATCYCCCCCATGTCCTTCGGTGCGCCCATCTTCTGCCTCTCGGCCGCCCGGCGGTCTTCGGCCGCTCCAAACGATGCGAGGTCTTTCTCATACTCCTGCATCTCGACCTCGTAGCGTGTGTGCAGATCTTTGGCCATCTGCACGACGTTCGGATCAATGCCGGCCGGGATCTCGCTCTCGGCACCGGGTGCTTGTTGAAGCTTCGGGGCCTCTCTCATCGGCCGCAACTCGGCGCTGCGCTGGCGGAACTGCTTGACGGTGCTGGCCAGCGAAGCGGCCATCTTGTTCCGGCCCGTCTTGGTCAAGCAGCGAGTAACGGACTGGGTGAAGGTGTGCAGACGCGACAGGTTCGGCATGACTGGTCCTTGAAGGGAGTTGCAATGGCATCCATCCCACCAAACCACGGCAACCGCCCATGGCAGCAGGAATGCGCGATTGGTAACCCGCCCGGCAAGGCAGTTCCACGCCCGGACAATTGGCCCGGATCGCCTCAGCCCCCCCGCACCCCCAGCTTGAAGCTGATCATCGCCCGCAGCTTGTTCGGCACCACCGGCTTGACCAGCAGGTGGAAGTTGTGCGCCTGGGCTTCCAGCTCGTGGTTGCTCATCGTGCTGCCGCTCACCATGATGGCCGGCACGCCCGGCCCGAAGCGCTGGCGCAGCGCCTGGATGGCCTCCAGCCCGGTGTGCCCCTGCTCCAGCCGGTAGTCGACGATCAGCAGGTCGGGCGGCTCCTGCCCCGCCTCGTCGCTTTGCGCCCAGGCCCGGCTCGCCGCCACCGTCTCGAAGCTGCGCACGCTCGCGCCCCAGCCCTTCAGCAACACCTCCAGCCCGTCGCGCACCGCCGGTTCGTCCTCGACGATCACGATGCGGCGGCGGTCCAGCGTCAGCCCGATCGGCGCCTTGCCGCTCAGCGCCGGCGCCACCGCGCGCGGCGCCTTGCCCGGCGGCAGCTCGAGCGAGAACACCGTGCCGCGCCCCGGCTGCGAGCGCAGCGACAGCGGCGCCTCCATCAGCCCGGCCAGCCGCTTGACGATCGCCAGCCCCAACCCCAGCCCCTTGCGCTGGTGCGGCGCCAGCGCCTCGCCCTGCGGCACCTGGTAGAACTCTTCGAAGATGCGTTCCTGCTCGCGCTCGCGGATGCCCACGCCGGTGTCCCACACCTGCAGCAGCAGCCGGCCGTTTCGCTTGCGGCAGCTCACCAGCACCGTGCCGTCCTGCGTGTAGCGGATCGCGTTCGACACCAGGTTGCGCAGGATGCGCTCCACCAGCACCGGGTCGGCGAACGCGTTGTTCGCCCCGCCCCGAAAGCGCAGCCCCAGCCCCTTCTCGAACGCCGTCGGCTCGAAATGCAGCCGCAGCCGCCCGAACAGCGCGCCGACGTTGAAATGCTCGGCCTGCGTCTCGACGCCGCCGGTGTCGATCTTGGTGATGTCGAGCAGCTCCGAGAACAGGCCTTCCAGCGCATCCACCGAGCCGTTGATGCTGTTGACCAGGTGGATCACCTCCTCGTCATGGCTGCGCTGCCGCAAGGCCTCGGCGAACAGGCCCATCGCGTGCAACGGCTGCCGCAGGTCGTGGCTGGCCGCCGCGAAGAACTGCGTCTTCGCGCGGTTCGCCACCTCGGCCTGCTGGCGCGCCGCATCGGCCGCCGCCTTCTCGGCGCGCAGCTGCGCGCCCAGCTCGTCGGCGCGCAGCTTCAGCTTCAGCAGGTTCTCGTAGTTGAGCCGGTAGTCGCTGGCCAGCAGCGTCGTCATGGCGAAGATCGTCAGCAGCACGCCCGCCAGCACCAGGTCGTCGAAGCTGCCCGGCAGGCCGACCCGCAGCACGGTGGGCGTGAAGCACAGCAGCGCGAAGGTGTTGTAGACCTTGCGCATCGGCGCGAGGATCGGCATGCCGGCCACGCAGAAGCTGTACACCGTCAGCAGCAGGCCGATGCGCTCGGTGGTGCCGCCATGGCCGTAGAAGACCCAGGCCGCCGCGCCCCAGACGATGCCGGAGCCCATCGTCGCGCCCACCCACACGCGAAACCACGGCGCGACCTGCGCTGCCGTCGTGACCCGGTTGCCGCGGAACGCCACCAGGGCCCACACCCTGAACAGCCACAGCGACCAGAACAGCAGCATCCAGCCCCCCAGCACCACGCGCGGAGCGCGGTCCCAGAACAGCAGCGCCATCACCGAGGCGCCGGCCGCATTGCCGGCCAGCGTGGTCGGCACGTACGAATACAGCCCCTGGATGCGTTCGACTTCGGTCAGCTCGCGCGGGGATACCGGCTCCGACATGTCAGCGCTCCAGCCCGGCGGCAGCCGCGGAGCCGGCCTGGCCGGGCCGCTGGCTGCGCCCCCTCGAGGGGGAGGCGCCGAAGGCGCTTCGGGGGTGGGTCATTTCCTCCAGGCCGAGAAGCCGCCGTGCGCCTGCGTCATCTGGCTCACCGCCAGCACCGCCTGGGTGCGCGAGTTGACGTTCAGCGCCCGCAGCACCGCGGCCACGTGGTCCTTCACGGTCTCGACCGACAGGCCCAGCTCGCGCGCGATCAGCTTGTTCGGATTGCCTTGCAGCAGCAGCGCCAGCACGTCGGTCTGGCGCGGCGTGAGGCCGAGCGACGCGAGCGACGGATGCTGCTGGAAGCCGCCCGCCTGCGCCGCCTCGCCGATCGCGTTGAGGGCGCCGGGCACCGGGTCGCCCTCGGCGCGGTCGCGCGGGCGCTCGTTGCCGATGCTGATCGGCGGCACGTAGATGCCGCCCGACATCACCATGCGCAGCGCATCGAACAGGGTCTCGTTGGAGGCGCGCTTGGGCACGAAGCCCATCGCACCCAGGTCGATCGAGCGGATCACGTCGCTCGCGCGGTCGGAGGCCGACACCACCACCACCGGCAGCGCCGGGTAGGTGGCACGAAATTCCACCAGCAGGTCGAAGCCGTCGGCATCGCCCAGGTGCAGGTCGAGCAGCACCAGGTCGAAGTCGTTGTCGGCCGCCAGCGTCTCGCGCGCGGCGCGGGCACTGCCGGCACCGACCACGCTGACGTGGTCGCCCAGGCCCTGGATCACGGTCTGCAAGGCGGACAGGATCAACGGATGGTCATCAACCAGCAACACCTTCATCGTCTTCCTCTGCGCCTGGATGCAAAGCGGGCATCCTAGCCGAGCCCCCTGCCGCCACCGCCCCCCCTGAAGAGGGTGAAATGGGCTTCAAACGTATCGCCGTGTCAGCGATTCGGCCACGCACACCGGCTTGGCCGAGCCTTCGCGCTCGATCGTGACCTCGATCGTCAGCTGCGCGCCGCCGTCCAGCGGCTCCCAGGCCAGCAGCTTGAAGCTGCCGCGCAGCCGGCTGTCCACCGGCACCGGCGACGGGAAGCGCACCCGGTTCAACCCGTAGTTGACGCCCATGCGGGTGTCGCCCACCTCGAAGGCCGACGCGAACATCTCGGGCAGCAGGCTCAGCGTCAGGAAGCCATGCGCGATCGTGGTGCCGAACGGCCCCGCCGCGGCACGCACCGGGTCGACGTGGATCCACTGGTGGTCGCCGGTGGCCTCGGCGAAGCGGTCGATGCGGCGCTGGTCGACGCCGATCCAGTCGCTCAGGCCAATGGCCTGGCCCACCAGGGCCTGCAGGTCGGCAAGGTGCTCGAAGCGGCGCATCAGGCACTCAGCCACTGGAGCAGCGGCTGCCATTGTTCGAGGTCGCGCTCGACGCGGCTGGGCGCCACGTCCCACAGCGTCAGGCCGCGCGCGGCCAGGTGCACGTAGTTCTGCGTGTCGCGCAGGAAGCCCACCAGCGGCACCTGCAGCGTCTCGAGGAAGCTGCGCAGCTGGTCGGCCGAGATGGTGCCTTCGCGCACCCGCATGCCGACGATCGCGACCTGCACCTTGTCGCCGCGCCGCCGCGCCAGCAGCTCGCGCACGAAGGCGTGCGTGGCATGGATGTCGAAGATGCTCGGCTGCAGCGGCACCAGCACCTTGTCGGCCAGCTTCATCACCTCGTCGAGGCGCTTGCCGTGCAGGCCGGCCGGCGTGTCGAGCACCGCGTGCGTCRTGCCCTTGGGCGGGCGGACGATCTCGTCGTGCGCCAGCTCCCAGCCGGCGATGGGCGGCAGGTGGGCAGGCCGCAGCGACAGCCAGGTGCGGGTCGACTGCTGCCGGTCCACGTCGCCCAGCATCACCGCGTGGCCGGCCTGGGCCAGGTACCCTGCGATGTTGGTGGACAAGGTGCTCTTCCCGACCCCGCCCTTCGGATTGGCCACCACGATCACTGGCATGCAATGCTCCTGACGATCCTTGTTTGCGGTTATGTTAACGAACACTATCGCCGTTGGGCTACCAATACTTACCCGCCATGAATCCCTCGGAAGTCCTTGTCCTCACCGCCCATCCGCAGATGGAGCAATCGCGCGTCAATCGCACGCTGATGAAGGCCGCCAAGAAGGCCGGCCAGGCCACGGTGCGCGACCTGTACCGCCTCTACCCCGACTACCTGATCGACATCGAGGCCGAGCGCGCGCTGCTGCTGCAGGCGAAACTGATCGTCTGGCAGCACCCGATCCACTGGTACAGCATGCCGCCGCTGATGAAGCTGTGGGTCGACGAGGTGCTGGGTTTCGGCTGGGCCTACGGGCCGGACGGCCATGCGCTGCGCGGCAAGGACCTGTGGCTGGTCTCGTCCACCGGCGGCCCCGATGACTCGTACCGCCCCGACAGCTACAACCGGTATCACTTCGACGCCTTCATGCCCCCCTACGAACAGACCGCCGCACTGTGCGGCATGCGTTTCCTGCCGCCGCTGGTGCTGCACGGTGCCCACCGCGTCGGCGCGGCCGACCTGCAGGCGCACGTCGACACCTTCGTCAAGCACCTGGGCACCTACCCGAACTGGCCCGAGATCGAAGGGATGGAGGACTGCATCGACTGCGAGGTGCCCGAATCCGCCCGGCCGGCCGAGGGGCTCGAAGCCTCCGTGGCGGAGAACGCCTGATGGAGCACGGCAGCTGGTTGACGGGCGGGCTGGTGTACCTGGCGGCGGCGGTGATCGCGGTGCCGGTGGCGAAGAAGCTGGGGCTGGGGGCCATCATCGGCTACCTGGCCGCGGGCATCCTGATCGGCCCCTGGGGCCTGCGCTTCGTGACCGACCCGCAGGACATGCTGCACTTCGCCGAGTTCGGCGTGGTGCTGATGCTGTTCCTGGTGGGGCTCGAACTCGAGCCGAAGCGGCTGTGGTCGCTGCGCAAGCCGATCTTCGGCTGGGGCAGCGTGCAGCTGTTCGGCTCGGCAGCGCTGCTGATGGGCGGCGCGGTGCTGGCCGGCGTGCCGTGGCAGCTGGCACTGGTGGGCGGGCTGGGCCTGGCGATGTCGTCGACGGCGATCGGGCTGGGCGTGCTGGCCGAGCGCAACCTGATGAACACCACCTCGGGGCAGAGCCTGCTGAGCGTCGCGCTGCTGCAGGACATCGCGGCCATCCCGATCCTCGCGCTGGTGCCGCTGCTGGTCGAGATGGCGCCGGGCGATGCCCAGGCGCACGGCAGCGTGTGGCTGGGCGCCGCGAAGGCGCTGGGCGTGGTCGCGATCATCGTGCTGGGCGGGCGGCTGCTGCTGCGCCCGACGCTGCGCTGGATCGCCGGCAGCGCGACGCCCGAGATCTTCACCGCCGCCTCGCTGCTGCTGGTGGTGGCGACGGCGGCGCTGATGCAGACGGTGGGGCTGTCGATGGCGCTGGGCGCCTTCCTGGCCGGCGTGCTGCTGGCGGAAAGCGAATACCGGCGCGAGCTCGAGACCGACATCGAGCCGTTCAAGGGCCTGCTGCTCGGGCTGTTCTTCATCGCGGTGGGCATGAGCATCGACTTCTCGGTCGTGCTGCAGCGGCCGCTGCTGATCGCGCTGCTGGTGGCGGGTTTCCTGGCGGTGAAGGCGGCGGTGCTGTGGGCGATGGGCCGGGGCATGCCCCTGCCGAAAGCCGAGCGGCCGGTCTTCATCATCCTGCTGGCACAGGGCGGCGAGTTCGGCTTCGTGGTGTTCCAGACCGCGGCGCAGGCCGGCGTGATCGATGCGCCGACCTCGTCGCTGCTGGTCGCGGTGGTGGCCTTGTCGATGCTGCTGACGCCCTTGCTGCTGGTGGCGGCCGACCGCTGGTGGACGCCGACGCTGGCGGGGCAGAAGCGCAGCGACATCCCCGAGATCAACGAGCAGCAGGACGCCTCGGTGATCATCGCCGGCTTCGGCCGCTACGGGCAGATCGTCGGCCGCATGATGTTCGCCAACGGCCTGACGCCGACGGTGCTGGAGCACGACGCCGAGGCACTGGAGGCGCTGCGCCGCTTCGGCTGGCCGGTGTTCTATGGCGATGCGACGCGGCTCGACCTGCTGCGCACCGCCGGCGCGGCGACGGCCAAGGTGCTGGTGCTGGCGATCGACGACGTGGAGCAGAGCGTCGAGGTGGCCACGCTGGTGCGCGAGAACTTCCCGCAGCTGACCATCGTGGCGCGGGCGCGCAACGTGCGGCACTACTACCGGCTGCGCGAGCTGGGCGTCACGCTGATCGAACGCGAGACGCTGGATTCGGCGCTGATGAGCGCGCGCAGCACGCTGGAGCTGCTGGGCTGGCAACCGCACCAGGCGCGCAACCTGGCGCTGCGCTTCCGGCGCCACAGCATCGACCAGCTGGAGGCGATGCGCCCGCACGCGCGCGACCAGGAGCGCCTGATCGCGGTGGCCAAGGAAGGCCGGCAGCAGCTGGAGACGCTGTTCGCACAGGAGCGGGCGGCCGCGCTGGACCGCAAGCAGCGCGCCGGCTGGGGCGGTGCACCGGAGAAGCCCGACGAGGAGTCTGCGTAGGTTCCATGTCGCGCGTCACTTGAGCGCGTCGTAGAGCAATTTCGCGCCGGTGAGGAACATGCCCGCATACACCAGCCGATAGAACAGCGTCGGCTCGATGCGCCGCGCCAGCCGGATCCCGACCCACACGCCGATCGGTGCGAACGGGATCAGCACCAGCGACGTCCCGAGGTTGTGCATGTCGATCAGCCCGAGAAAGGCGTACGGGATCCATTTCGACAAGTTCACGACCGCGAAGAAGGTGGCCATGGTCGCGGTGAAGATCATCGGCGGCAGGCGCAGCGGCAACACATAGGCGCTCACCGGCGGTGCGCCGGCGTGGGCGACGAAGCTGGTGAAGCCCGAGGCGATCCCCAGCCCGAAGCCCAGCCAGCGCGGCGGCGGTGGCGAATCGGCGCGTGGCGGGAACAGCAGGCGCTGCGCGAGGAACAGCAGCGTCAGCGCGCCGACGATGCCGGCCACCGTCTTGGGCGCCAGCAGCCCGAACGACAGCGTGCCGAGCAAGGTCCCCAGCAATCCCGCCGGCAGCAGCAGGCGGATCAGGTCCTTGTCACGCTGCTGGAACAGCGCCTTCACGCCGACGGCGTCCATCACCAGCAACAGCGGCAGCATGATTGCCGCGGCCTGCGGCACGGGGATCGACAAGGCCATCAGCGGCGTCGCGAGCGAGCCGAAGCCGGCCCCGAAGCCGCTCTTGGACAAACCCATCAACAGCACGGCGGGAATGGCAGCCGCATAGAACCAGGGGTCGGTGATCATCGGCGAGAATTCTCGGATGTTTGCCCCGACCCAGCACGACGTCCGGAAATTCTTTTGCGAGAGCTACCGCAAGCTGCGGGGCGGCCTGCCGTTGACGCCGATGGAGACAGTGGCCGCCGACTGGATCGCCGAGCACCCGGAGTACCACGCCGACCTGGCCGACGAGGCGGCGGCGCTGGCCAAGGTCTACGAGGTGGAGGACGGGCGCACCAACCCGTTCCTGCATTTGTCGATGCACCTGTCGATCACCGAGCAGGTCAGCATCGACCAGCCGACCGGCATCAAGCAGGCCTATGCGCTGCTGGCCGCGAAGCGCGGTTCGGCGCACGAGGCGCAGCACGAGGTGATGGAGTGCCTGGGCGAGATGATCTGGGCGTCGCAGCGCAGCGGGTTGCCGCCGGACGGGCAGAAGTACATCGACTGCGTGCGGCGGCGGGCGACGCGTTAGTTGATCTTCACCCAGCGCCACTCGAGCCAGTTGTCGGCCCGGTGCACGACGTCGACGTTGGTCCGCGCTGCCCACGGGATCACCTGGCGGTGCAGCGGGATGTTCAGCACCTGCTCGTTGTGTTCCTTCAGCGCCGCCTTGATCAGCTGCTCGCGCTTCTTCGGGTCGGCTTCCTTGCTCGACGCCGCAGCCAGTTCATCGAGCTTCGCGTCCTTCGTGCCGCCGAAGTTCCAGGCCCCCACGCCGCCCTCGCCGCGGCTGCGCAGCACCGGCGTCAGCGTCACCTCGGCATCGGTGATCGAGCCGCCCCAGCCCAGCATGAACATCGAGGTGTCGAACTTCTGCACCTTCGGGAAGTAGGTGGCGCGCGGCATCGCGTTGACGCGGATCTTCACGTTCAGCTTCGCCCACATCGCCGCCAGCGTCTGGCAGATCTCTTCGTCGTTGATGTAGCGGTTGTTCGGGCAATCCAGCGTCACGTCGAAGCCCTGCGCGTAGCCGGCGTCCGCCATCAGCTTCTTCGCGGCCTCCAGGTCGTACGGCAGCCGCTTCTCGATCTCCGGGTCGTTGTAGGCCCCGAGCGGTGACGACGTGATGCCGCCGGTGGGCACCGCCTGGCCGCGCATCAGCTTGGTGCGGATGGTCTCGATGTCGACCGCCTGGTACAAGGCGCGGCGCACGCGCTGGTCCTTGAACGGGTTCTTGCCCTTCACGCTGCCGTACAGCAGCTCGTCGCGGCTCTGGTCCATGCCGATGAACACGATGCGGTTCTCCGGCCCGTCGATCACCTTCACCTGCGGCGTGTTGCGCAGCCGCGCCACGTCCTGCGGGGCCGGGTCGAGCACGAAGTCGATCTCGCCCGACAGCAGCGCCGCCACCCGCGTCGGGTCGCTCTTGATCGGCGTGTACACCACCTCCTGCACGTTGCCGTCGAACTTGCCCCACCAGGCGGGGTTGCGCTTGTAGACGGTCTTCACGTCCGGCGCGCGCGACACCAGCACGAAGGGCCCGGTGCCGTTGGCGTTGAACGACGCGTAGCTCTCTTCCTTGTTCTTGAAGTCCAGCGGCTTGGTGACCTTGTTCTTCTCGCACCACGCCTTGCTCATGATCTGCACCAGCGTCGCGTGCTGCAGGAAGATCGGGTTCACCGAGGGCAGGTTGAATTCCACCGTCAGCGCGTCGATCTTCTTCGGCTCGCCCAGCGCGTTCGCATAGGCCTTGATGTCCGACGTGCCTTCGCGCGCGCGCTGCACCGAGAACACCACGTCGTCGGCGGTGAACGGCGTGCCGTCGTGGAACTTCACGTTCGGCCGCAGCTTCATGCGCCATTGCGTCGGCGCGGTCTGCTGCCATTCGGTGGCCAGCACCGGCTCGATGCCCAGCTGCTTGTCGCGGTTGACCAGCGTCTCGTAGACCTGGCCGTTGATCGCATTCGTCAGCAGTTCGTTCTGCGAGTGCGGGTCCATCGTCTGGGCGTCGCCTTGCGAGGACCAGCGCAGGGTTTGGGCGTGTGCGCCGACGGACAGCGCGGCGCCCAGGCACAGCATCGGAATCCAGCGTTTCATGGAACGGATCTCCCGGTGGGGTGGCTTGGAAGGCCGCAGTCTACTCACTGCGTGAGGCTGCTGCCGGGTCTCGCCCCGGCGGGCGAGTCACTTTCATTTGCGGCCCAAATGAAAGTAACCAAAGCAAAGGGCCTCAACCCGAACACCATGCAGTTCGTTCTGCACGCTTCGGCCACAAGCGGCCTTTACACGGCCGTTCTGGCTCGAGCCTTCATCTCGATTGTTGGATCTTCTTCTCCACCCGACTCGCTTCGCATCGTCGGGAGCCCGCCGCTACGCGGCAAAGTGAGGGACGAACCCCGGATTGGCATCCGGACTACGAACACTGGGTAGCCCGGATGCCAATCCGGGAATCGTTCCTCACTTCGTTGAGACGAGGCGCAGCGAGTCGGGTGGAGAAGAAGATCCAACAATCGAGATGCGGGTCAGATCTC
>NZ_JBFUEB010000048.1:0-45315 GCF_056404395.1 Rhizobacter sp. P2_D12
GCGATGCGAAGATGACCACTGCGCTGCTGGACCGGCTCACGCATCATTGCCACATCCTGGAGACCGGCAACGACAGCTACCGCTTCAAGAACAGCTCCGCTCAACCCACACTGCCCAAGAAGGAGTCCAAAGCCAAGAAGTTATCCACAACGTGAGCCAGCTTGGCTCGAAAACGGGTGGGTCAACATTGGATGGAAAACCCGGGTCAGCTCTCCGTGGAACTCAACATCCATAGCCGACAGACTCTCCTCAAACCCCAGAGGGTCCCTTCATTTCCCTCGCGACTTTGTGAGGGCGAGCCAAGCCGGTGCGGCGCTCTGTTCAGACCTGCTCAGCTTCCCGTTGCCATATGTCGCGCCCTGACGCCTTCGCGACAGCGGGATTCACCGTGTTTACAAGCCGCCGGCCGGCTTCTAGCATCGTCTGAGTTCCAGCACCGTGTTCTGCATCGCAGAACTTCGTCTCGCCGCCCATGCAGCAAGCCCATTTTTCTCACTGGCCCTCGGGCTTGCCGCGCCACCTGACGCTGCCGCGGACGAACCTGTTCGACAACCTGGCGGTGTCGGCGCGCCGCTATCCGGACAAGCCGGCGCTGATCTTCTACGACACGCCGATGCGCTACGCCGAGCTGCTGGACGGTGCCGAGCGCATCGCCGGCTGGCTGCAACGCGCCGGCGTGCAGGCCGGCGATCGCGTGCTGCTGTACCTGCAGAACAGCCCGCAGTGGGTGATGGCCTTCTACGCCATCCTGCGTGCCAACGCGGTGGTGGTGCCGGTCAACCCGATGAACCGCAGCGAGGAACTGCGCCACTACGTGCACGACAGCGGCGCGAGCGTCGCCTTCGTGCCGCAGGACCTGCTGGCGCAGATGGAGCCGCTGCTGGGCGAGGAGGGCCTGCAGCAGCTGGTGGTCGTGACCTACGCCGATGCCTTGCGCGAGCCGACCGACCTGCCGGTGCCCGACTTCGTCGCCGCGGCGCCGGTCGCGGTCGACGGCCCCGGGTTGAACGCCTGGCGCGACGTGCTGGCGCAGGGCCTGCGCCCGGGCCCGTTGACGGCCGGCCCGGACGACCTGTGCGTGATGCCCTACACCTCGGGCACCACCGGCCGGCCCAAGGGCTGCATGCACACGCACCGCAGCGTGATGAGCACGCTGGTCGGCGGCGTGCAGTGGTTCGGCCGCACGCAGGATGCCGTCTACCTGTCGGTGCTGCCGTTCTTCCACGTCACCGGCATGGCCGGCAGCATGAACGGCCCGCTGTTCCTGGGCGCAACGATGGTGGTGCTGGCGCGCTGGGACCGCAATGCCGCGGTGCAATGCCTGCAGCGCCACCGCGTCACCGTGCTGCAGGCGATCTCGACCATGGTGGTCGACTTCCTGTCCAACCCGCGCCTGCCCGAGTACGACCTGTCCAGCCTGCAGGGCATCCGCGGCGGCGGCGCGGCGATGCCGGCGGCCGTGGCCGCGCGTTTGCGCGAGCTGACGGGGCTCGACTACGTCGAGGGCTACGGCATGTCCGAGACGATGGGGGCGACCCACATCAACCCGCCGCAGCGCCCGAAGCCGCAGTGCCTGGGCATCCCGGTGTTCGACGTCGATGCGCGGGTGATCGACCCGGCGACGCTGGCCGAGGTGCCGGCCGGCGAGATCGGCGAGGTCGTCGTCCACGGCCCGCAGGTGATGCGCGGCTACTGGAACGACGCGGCGGCCACGCGCGACGCCTTCATCGCGCTCGACGGCCGCAACTTCCTGCGCACCGGCGACCTGGCGCAGGTCGATGCCGACGGCTACTTCTTCATGGTCGACCGGCTCAAGCGCATGATCAACGCGTCGGGCTTCAAGGTCTGGCCGGCCGAGGTCGAGGCGCTGATGTACCGCCACCCGGCCATCCTCGAGGCCTGCGTGATCGCCGCGCGCGACGAGCGCCGCGGCGAGACGGTGAAGGCGCTGGTCGTGCTGCGCGCCGAGCACCGCGGGCAGGTCGCCGAGCAGGACATCGTCGCGTGGTCGCACGCGCACATGGCGGCCTACAAGAGCCCGCGCATCGTCGAGTTCGTCGCATCGCTGCCCAAGTCGGGCAGCGGCAAGGTGATGTGGCGCGAGCTGCAGGAACGCGAACTCGCCACCGGTTCTACGACAAGAGGAGACCCACCATGACCCAGATTCCTGTGCTGCGCCGCCGTTCGCTGCTGCTGGCCGCGGGCGGCGCGGCGCTGGCCGCCCCGCTGCGCGCGCTGCGGGCCGAGAGCTTCCCGGGCAAGCCCATCACGCTGATCGTGCCGTGGCCGGCCGGCGGCTCGACCGACCGGCACCTGCGCACGCTGTCCGACATCGCCGGCAAGATCCTCGGGCAGAACATCATCGTGCAGAACCAGCCCGGAGCCGGCGGCACGCTCGGGCCGGGCCTGATGGCCACGACGGCCAAGCCCGACGGCTACACGATCGCGCAGTACCCGATGGGCATGCTGCGCCTGCCGCACATGCAGAAAGTGCCGTGGCACCCGATCAACGACTTCACCTTCATCATGGGCGTGTCGGGCTACACCTTCGGCTTCACGGTGCGCGCGGATTCACCGTTCAAGACCTTCAACGACTACATCGAGGCGGCACGCAAGGAGCCCGGCAGGATCGACTACGGCTCCACCGGCATCGGCACCTCGCCGCACCTGCTGATGGAAGAGCTGGCCGACAACGCCAAGGTCACGCTGAACCACATCCCGTTCAAGGGCAATGCCGACCTGCAGCAGGCGCTGCTCGGTGGCCACGTGATGGCGCAGAGCGACGCGACCGGCTGGGACAAGTTCGTCGACAACGGGCAGATGCGGCTGCTGGTGACCTTCGGCGAGAAGCGCACGAAGCGCTGGCCGAACGTGCCGACCGCGAAGGACCTGGGCTATGGCGTGGTGTCGAGTTCGCCGTACGGGCTGGTCGGGCCGAAGGGGATGGACCCGGCGGTCGTCAAGACGCTGCACGATGCGTTCAGGAAGGCCATGGACGACCCGCGCCACGTCGAGCTGCTGGAGCAGCTGAACCAGGAGGCCTGGTACCGCAGCGGCGACGACTACGCGAAGTGGGCGCGCGAGACCTTCGTGAAGGACAAGGTCTTGATCGAGCGGCTCGGTCTCGCGGCCAAGGCTTGAGAATGGCGCTGGTAGCCCGGATGCCAATCCGGGGTCGTGCCTGCGCAAGAAAACCGACATGAGCCTCCTCGCCCTGCTGTCCCCGTTGCCGCCAGAGCCGTATGTGCAGGCCTTGCGCCGGGCCGACCCCGACCTGGCGCTGTGGACCACCGAGGCCGACGCGCCCGCGGACCGCGTCCAAGCCATCCTCGCCTGGCGCCTGCAGCCGGGCCAGGTCGCGCGCTATCCGAACCTGCGCATGGTGTGCAGCATCGGTGCCGGTGTCGACAAGCTGATGCCGCCCGATCTGCCGGCGTCGGTCGCGCTGACGCGTGTCGTCGATCCGGGCCAGGGGCGCGAGATCGCGCAGTACGTGCTGGCCTGCACGCTGGGCTTCACGCGCGACCTGGCGCGCTATGCGCAGCAACAGGCCGCCGCGCAATGGCTGCGGCATCCGGTGCGGCCGGCGTCGCAGTGCCGTGTCGGCGTGCTCGGGTTGGGCGCGGTGGGCCAGGCGGTGGCGCGCGCCTTCCTGCCGCTCGGGTATCCCGTGGCAGGCTGGAACCGCCGCGGCGAGCCGGTGCCCGGTGTCGAGGTGTTCGCGGGCGATGCCGGGCTCGCGGCCCTGCTCGCGCGCAGCGACGTGCTCGTCTGCACGCTGCCGCTGACACCGGCCACGCGCGGGCTGCTGGATCGCGGCACGCTGTCGCAACTGCCGCGCGGCGCCTTCGTCGTCAGCGTCGGGCGCGGCGAGCACGTGGTCGAGGCCGACCTGCGGGCGCTGCTCGACGAAGGCCACCTGGCCGGCGCCGCGCTCGACGTGTTCGAACGCGAACCGCCCGATGCGGCGAACTGGGTGTGGCGCCATCCGAAGGTGGTGGCCACGCCGCACATCGCGGCCCAGGCCTCGTTCGACACCGTGGCCGCGCAGTGCCTCGATGCGCTGCGCCGCGCGCGCGAAGGTCTGCCGCAGCCGAACGCGGTCGACCGCTCGGCCGGGTACTGAGAACCTCACATGGACGCCGACTTCGAAACCCTCTCCGCGTTGATCCGTTCACACGCCCGGGCACGCCCTGCGCAGCCGGCATTGCGGCAGGACGACCAGGTGCTGGGCTATGCCCGGCTCGACGCGCTGATGGACCGCATCGCCGCCGCGCTGCAGCGCGATGCGGTGCAGCCCGGCGAGGCGGTCGCCGTGTGCGCCGGAACCTCGCTGCGCTACGCCGCGGTGTTCCTCGGCGCCTTGCGCGCCGGCGTGGTCGTGGCCCCGCTCGCGCCGTCGTCGACCGCCGACAGCCTGAAGGCGATGATCGACGATGCGCAGCCCCGCGTGCTGTTCGTCGACGCGGCGACCGGCCCGCTGATCCTCCCGCCAGGCGGGGTGCCGCGCATCGCGCTGGACGACGACGCGGCATTCGAGGCCTGGCTGGCCGCCCCCGGCACCGTGCCGCGCGACACCGCCGTGCCGCCCGAGGCACCGTTCAACATCATCTATTCGTCCGGCACCACCGGCGTGCCCAAGGGCATCGTGCAGTCGCACGGCATGCGCTGGTCGCACGTGCAGCGCGGGCGGCAGTATGGCTACGGCGCCGACGGCGTCACGCTGCTGGCGACGCCGCTGTACTCGAACACCACGCTGGTGGTGTTCTTCCCGACGCTGGCCTACGGCGGCTGCGTCGTGCTGATGGGCAAGTTCGATGCAGGTCGCTACCTGGCGCTGGCCGAGCAGCACCGAGCGACGCACACGATGCTGGTGCCGGTGCAGTACCAGCGGCTGATGGCCTTGTCGCAGTTCGGGCAGTTCGACCTCTCGGCCTTCGTCAACAAGTTCTGCACCAGCGCGCCGTTCGGCGCCGCGCTGAAGGCCGACGTGCTGGCGCGCTGGCCGGGCGGGCTGGTCGAGTTCTACGGCATGACCGAGGGCGGGGGCACCTGCATCCTGGCGGCGCACGAGCACCCGGACAAGCTGCACACCGTCGGCCAGCCGGCCGAGGGGCACGACATCCGGTTGATCGACGACGAGGGACGCGAGCTGCCGCCGGGTTCGACCGGCGAGATCGTCGGCCGTTCGCCCGGCATGATGCTGGGCTACCACCGCCAGCCGCAGAAGACGCGCGAGGCCGAGTGGTTCGATGCGCAGGGGCTGCGCTTCATCCGCACCGGCGACGTCGGCCGCTTCGATGCCGACGGCTTCATGGTGCTGCTCGACCGCAAGAAAGACCTGGTGATCAGCGGCGGCTTCAACATCTACCCGAGCGACCTCGAGGCGGTGCTGCGCGAGCACCCGGCGGTGGCCGAGGCGGCGGTGGTGGGCGTGCCGTCGGTGGAGTGGGGCGAGACGCCGGTCGCCTTTGTCGTGCTGCGCGCGCCGGCCGAAGCCGAGGCGCTGAAGCAATGGATGAACGCGCGCGTCGGCAAGACGCAACGCCTGGCCGATGTGAAGCTGATCGACGAGCTGCCGCGCAGCGCGATCGGCAAGGTGCTCAAGCGCGAACTGCGCGAGCGTTACTTGGGTCGCTGACGTTTCCAGGAATACCGACATGACTGCATCCCGCCTCTGCATCGCTGCCTGCGCCGCGCTGGTCTCGATCTGCGCATCGGCCCAGGAGCGCGCCTGCCTGATGGAAGGCAGCTTCACCGTGGCCAACGAGACCACCGAGGTCAAGGACTGCCTGCAGAACAACGGCGTCGCGCCGCCGCAGTTCAAGGAGACCTGCGCCTCGCTGGCGCAGGCGACGACGGCCTTCGGCGGGCCGCCCGCGAAGATCACCTACATGAACGCCTGCCCGCCGCAACCGCAGGGCGTTTGCGACGGCTTCTTCAGCCAGCCGATGGCGAGCTACTACTACAAGCGCGATCCGAAGACGCTGGCGACGACGAAGAGCAGCTGCGTCGCGCAGGGTGGCAAGTGGCGCTGAATGCCAAACACAACGCGGCCGGAATTTCTTGCAGGCGTGTGAAGGGCGGGTTGGCCTCTCGGGTATCCGGGCGTTTCCGGGTGCAGCTTCGGGGTTTCTCCTAGCATGCGCCCCGCCGCGGGTGTACGTCGCGGCCCGGCAGCAGTCGAAGGCCGGTCCTTGCTGCAAGAAACCTAGGACACCCCCCATGAAGAAGATCATCCTCAGCGCCTTCATCGCGATGGCCGCCACCGCCGGCGCGCACGCCGAAGGCATCTACGTCGGCGTGGCCGCCGGCGGCACGAACATCGACGTCGATTGCCAAGGCGCTCCCAGCTGCGACAAGAGCGACACCGGCTTCAAGCTGTTCGGCGGCTACAAGCTGACCGAGAACGTGGCCGTCGAGGCGCACTACGCCGACTACGGCAAGGCCAAGCTCAGCGGCAACGGCGCATCCCTCGACCTGAAGCTGTCGGGCTTCGGCCTCGGCGTGGCGCTGCTGGGCGACTTCGCGACCGACTGGAACGGCGTGGTCCGCGCGGGCATCGCACGCAACAAGGCGAAGGCGGACGGCTCGGCGCCGGGCTTCTCGGCCTCCGACTCGCAGAGCAAGACCAAGGGCTACATCGGCGCCGGCATCGGCTACAAGCTGACCAAGGAAGTCTCGCTGACCGCTGCCATCGACTACACCGAAGGCGAACTCGAAGGCGAGAAGGCCAAGGCCACGCTGTACACGATCGGCGTCAACTACGCGTTCTGACGCGCACTGCTGAACCGATGGCCGGCCGCGCGACGCGGGCCGGCTATTTTTTTGCGCGCTGCGCTTCGCCCCACAGCCCCTGGCATTGCTGCGCCAGCGGGCCGGAGGCGGCCGAGGCCGGCGGCGCGGGCGTCTTCTTCAGGCGCTTCTGCTCGGCGGCGTAGGCGCTGCTCTTGCGCAGCGTGGCCAGCTTGCCGAGCATCTTCTCGTCTTCGGGCACGTGGTACAGCCGCAGGTAGGCCACGTCGCGCTGGCCCTTCATCTCGGGGTAGAGCGCCTCGCAGCGCTGGTAGCTGGCGTCGTAGCGGGCGAGCTTCTTCGCGTCGAGGGTCAGCGCGTGGGCGCTGGCCGTGAACAGCGAGAGGGTGGCGACGAGGGGCAGGAGGAGGCGCATGGGGCTACGGCGGCTGCGGAGGGGTGCGCAAGCATAGCGTGGCCGACACAAGACCTGTATCGCCGAGCAGGCGCCGGTATCCATCGTGGAACGACTGGTGCTTTGGGGGCACTCAGTCCGCTGTTTCAATTTGAAGAAGTAGGTTCCATGCAGCATTTCAACAAAAAGGTTCACAGAGAAGTCAGCAAGGTACCGCTCATCGTCGCGTACGCCCTGACCCAGGGGGCATTTCCAGTCGATCGCTTGCGCGAGTCCAGCAAGAAATATTTGCGCGAGATCGGTGTGACAAGCACTGAGTCGACAGAAGTGACGGGCCAGAGCAGTCTCGACGTCGAGCGCCTGTATGTGGAAATCGACGCTTTCGAACGGAGCTATCAATGCGTCAGCCACCTGCGCGATAAGCGGCGGGCGCAGTGGGCTGTTTTCGAAGACAGGGTGCAACAGTGCGGGTGGGGGGAAAACATCGACGCCATCCTCAAGTACGTCAATGCCGGCATGGACGTGAAGGAGCCGCTGAACGCGCTTTGCAACCGCATCTCCGAAGTAACAGGCCAGAGTCGACCGCAGGCGGGTCAGGTGTTGGTTTGACCCGTTGATGCCGTCCACCGCGGCGACGCGGAACAGCATGCAGGTGTAACCCAATCGCGGCGCAGCCCCTACGCGCCGAGATCGTCCCTGGATGCAAACCCGACATCCCCCAGAGGTCTGGCGCCGCCGTGCGTCCAGCTTGCCTTCCCTGGCGTAACGCAAGGCAGCCGGCACACCACCGGCGTCCTTGCAACACACACCAGGAGATGCCATGACCCCCCATCGTTTCCGCGCCAGCCCGCTGGCGCTGGCCGCCTTGCTGGCCGTCTGCGCGACGGCCCAGGCCTCGAGCCACCGCGAGGCGCCGTTCATCGCGACGCAGCCCAAGGTCGACGCGACCGACTTCTACATGTTCCGCAGCTACGAGGCAGGCCGCAGCGACTACGTGACGCTGATCGCCAACTACCTGCCGCTGCAGGATGCCTACGGCGGCCCGAATTACTTCTCGATGGACCCGAACGCGCTGTACGAGATCCACGTCGACAACAACGGCGACGCGAAGGAAGACCTGACGTTCCAGTTCCGCTTCAAGAACACGCTGAACAACGTCAAGCTGCCGATCGGCGACAAGAACGTTGCGATCCCGCTGATCCAGGCCGGGCAGGTCACCGACGTGCGTTCGGCCTCGCTGAACCTGACCGAGACCTACACCGTCGACGTCGTGCGCGGCGACCGCCGCAGCGGCCAGCGCAGCAGCATCACCAACGCCGCGGGCGGCAGCGCCACCTTCGACAAGCCGGTCGACAACATCGGCGTCAAGACGCTGCCCGACTATGCCGGCTATGCGGCCAAGCACATCTACAACGTCAGCATCCCCGGTTGCGCGATGCCGGGCAAGGTGTTCGCCGGCCAGCGCAAGGACCCGTTCGCGGTCAACCTGGGCACCATCTTCGACCTGGTCAACGCGCCGGTCGACGTGATCACCGATCCGACCAAGATCAATGCGGCACCCAACACCATCGACGACAAGAACGTCACCACGCTCGCGCTCGAGGTGCACAAGAGCTGCCTGACCGCCGGCACCGACCCGGTGATCGGCGGCTGGACCAGCGCCAGCCTGCGCCAGGTGCGCCTGCTCGACCCGACGCCGAAGGCCGGCCACCAGACCACCGAGAAGGCCGGCGGCGCGTGGACCCAGGTGTCGCGCCTGGGCATGCCGCTGGTCAACGAGGTGGTGATCGGCCTGCCCGACAAAGACCGCTTCAACGGCTCGAAGCCGAAGGACGACGGGCAGTTCGCGACCTACGTGACGAACCCCTCGCTGCCGGCCTTGCTGGAGATCGCGCTGAAGCTGCCGGGCACCGCGCCGAAGAACCTGCCGCGCACCGACCTGGTGACGGCCTTCCTGACCGGCATCAAGGGCGTCAACCAGCCGGCCAGCGTGACGCCGTCGGAGATGCTGCGGCTGAACACCTCGATCGCACCGGTGGCCTTTGCGGACCAGAACCGGCTCGGCATCGTCGGCAACATCCTGGCCGGCGGCACCGACAACGCCGGCTTCCCGAACGGCCGCCGGCCGAAGGACGACGTGGTCGACGTCTCGCTGATCGCGGTGATGGGCGGGCTGTGCATGGCCAACGGCGACACCAATGCGCTCGGCTTCGGGGTCGACTGCAAGCCGGCCAACGTGCCGCTGGGCGCCACCTCGCTGAAGCTGCACGACGCCGTCGACCAGGCGGTGGTGCCGCTGCTGCCGGGTTTCCCGTACCTGTACACGCCCATCGGCGGTACGCATTGAGGAGCACGGCATGAACAAGCTTCTTCAAGCGATGGTGACGTCCGTGGTCGGTGCGGGGCTGATGGCGGGGTGCGGCGGTGGTGGTGGGTCAGGCGACCCGGCGCCGGATCCGGTGGAGACCGCGGTGCCCGTCAGTGCCGCGGCCACGCCTGCTGCTTACACCGAGTACGCCGCGGCACGCGTGAGCGTGGCGTCCGACAGCGGCGAGCCGCTAGGCCTGGACGCCATCACGAACGTGCCGACCAGCGAGACCGACGAACCGGTCGCGCTGTAGTGAGCCCGTAGCCCGGATGCCAATCCGGGTTGCATGGCCATGCCCCATCCCGGATTGGCATCCGGGCCACGAGGTGATGATGATTCGCTCGATCTTCCGGTGGTGGCCGGTCGCGCTGCTGCATGCCGCGCTGTGCCACGCCGCCCCCTTCATTCCGGCCGGCGACGACACCATCGTCGAACGCCTGCCGGCCCGCATCGGCAGCAGCGCCGACCGTCAGCAGCAGCGCGTGCTGCGCGAGCAACTGCGCCAGCACCCGGCCGAGCTGCAGCTCGCGACCCGGCTGGCCCGCGACGCCATTGCACGCGCCCGCCGCGACGGCGACCCGCGCGAACTCGGCCAGGCGCAGGCCGCCCTTGCGCCTTGGTGGAACCAGCCCCACCCGCCGGCACCCGTGCGCCTGCTGCGCGCCATCGTCCGGCAAAGCCAGCACGATTTCGGCCCGGCGCTGCAGGATCTCGAGGCGCTGTTGCAACCCGGGCCACAGCCCGTCGCGCTGGCCCTGCAGGCGCAGGCCGAGCTGACGCGTGCCTCGGTGCTGCAGGTGCAAGGCCGCTGGCGCGAGGCCGACGCCGGCTGCGAGCGGCTGCTGGGTGCGCATTACGCGAGCCTCGGTGCTGCGGTGCAGCGGCCGGCGCAGGTCTGCCGTGCGGAACTGATGAGCCTGCAAGGCCAGGCTGCGCAAGCAGCGACAGCCTTGGCTGCGTTGGCAAGGCAACCGGACGTGGACGCCGGCTGGCTGGCCCTCGTGCAGGCCGAACTGGCCGAGCGCCGCGGCGACGCGGCTGCCGGCGCGCTGTACCAGCAGGCGATCGCGGCCTCGGCCACGCCCGACGTCTACACGCTGGCTGCGTACGCCGACTGGCTGCTCGCGCAGCACCGCGAGCGCGAGGTCGCATCGTTGCTGGCCGGTCGCGAGGATGCCGACGCCCTGTTGTTGCGGCTGGCGATCGCCTGGAAGCGCAGTGCCGACCCGCGCGCGCCGCAAGCCATCGCCACGCTGGCGGCGCGTTTCGACGCGGCCCGCCTGCGCGGCGACCGCAGCCATGGTCGCGAGCAATCGCGCCACGAGCTCGAACTGGCTGGCGATGCGCAGGCCGCACTGGCCACGGCGCAGTCCAACTGGGCAGTCCAGAAGGAACCCGCAGACGCGCTGGTGCTGGTGCGCGCCGCGCTGGCGGCGAAGCAACCGCAGGCGGCGCAACCGGTGTGGCAGCTGGCGCGCGACACGGGCTGGCAGGATGTGCGCTTGCAGGCGCTGGCCGGGAGCGGCTCATGAACGCACGCCACCTGCTGATCGCCTGCCTGGGCCTGTTGCCCTTCATTGCACAGGCCCACAAGCCGAGCGACGCCTACCTGCAGCTGAAGGTCGAGGGGGCTGTCGTCGAGCAGCGCTTCGACATCGCGCTGCGTGACCTGGAGCGTGAACTCGCGCTCGACGCCAACGACGACGGGCAGCTGGCATGGGGTGAGGTGCGGACCCGCTGGGCCGACATCGACCGGCTGTCGCTGCAAGGACTGTCCGTGCAAGCCGACGGCGCACCCTGCGCGCCGGGTGCTGCCGGCCCGCAGCAGCTCGACGAGCACAGCGATGGCCGCTATGCGGTGCTGACGCGCCGCTGGACCTGCCCCGCACCGGTGCAGGCCTTGACGCCCGTCTACCAGCTGTTCGCGCAGAGCGACCCGACGCACCGCGGCATCGTCCGCGTGCAACACGACGGGCGTGACGAGACGGCGGTGCTGGTGCCTGGTGCGACACCGCGCAGCTTCGGCGTGGCAGTCACCGCCCCGTCCGCCTTCCTCGGCTTCATCACCGAAGGCGTGCACCACATCCTGATCGGCAGTGACCACATCCTGTTCCTGCTCGCGCTGCTGCTGCCGGCGGTGCTGGCGTCGCCGCGCCTGAAGCCGGTGCTGGCCGAGGTGCTGCGCGTCGTCACGGCCTTCACCGTGGCGCACTCGATCACGCTGGCGCTCGCGGCCTTCGACGTCGTGAACCCGCCGTCGCGCTGGGTCGAATCCATCATCGCGGCGAGCGTGGTGTTCGCGGCGCTGAACAACCTGGTGCCGATGGTGCGCGAGGGCCGGTGGAAGCTGACCTTCGCGTTCGGGCTGGTGCATGGCTTCGGCTTCGCCGGCGCGTTGAAGGACGCCGGGCTCGCGCAAGGCGCGCTCGCGCTGCCGCTGTTCGGCTTCAACCTGGGCGTGGAAGCCGGGCAGCTCGCCATCGTCGCGGTCTTCGTGACGACCGTGTGGGCGCTGCGGACGACGCGCTTCTACCAACAGGTGCTGCTGCGCGGCGGCTCGGCCCTGATTGTGCTGATCGCGATGCTGTGGCTGACCGAGCGGGCCTTCGACATCAAGCTGGGTTCCGCGAGCGCGCAGGCGGCGAGCGACGCGGCGCTGGCCCCGGTGGAGGTCATCGGCCACTACCTGAACGGTGTCGGCACCTCGAGCGCCGCCAGCGAAGGCAGCGTCACCGCCAAGTTGATCGCCAACCGCCCCGCGCTGCGGCCGGCCGAGGTGCTGGAGTTCGTGCCCGGGTTGATCGTCACGCAGCACAGCGGCGACGGCAAGGCCAACCAGTATTTCCTGCGCGGCTTCAACCTCGACCACGGCACCGACTTCGCGACTTACGTCGACGGCATGCCGGTCAACATGGTGAGCCATGCGCACGGGCAGGGCTACAGCGACCTGAACTTCCTGATCCCGGAGCTGGTGCAGCGCATCGACTACCGCAAGGGGCCGTACTTCGCGGCCGATGGCGACTTCGCATCGGCCGGCACGGCGCGCATCGCGCTCATCGACGAGATGCCGCGCGGCGTCGCGAAGCTGACGCTGGGCGAGCACGGCTACCGGCGCGCCTTGCTGGCCGACAGCACCGCCTTCGGCGAGGGGCATCTGCTGGGCGCGCTGGAACTGCACGGCAACGACGGCCCGTGGGATCAGCTGGAGAACCTGCACAAGGTCAATGGCTGGCTGCGCTATGGCGAGCAAACCGCGGCCGGCTCGCGCAGCCTGAGCTTCATGGCCTACAACTCGCGCTGGTCGGCGACCGACCAGATCCCGCAACGGGCGGTGGATGACGGGTCGGTGGGGCGCTTCGGCACGCTGGACCCGAGCGACGGCGGCAGCACGCAGCGCATCAGCCTGTCGGCACAGCAGACGCGCTTGCTCGATGACGGCGACTGGCGCGTCAGCGCGTACGCGATCCGCTCGCGCTTGAATCTGTTCTCCGATTTCGCCTACGTGCTGGACGATCCGGTCAACGGTGACCAGTTCGAGCAGGCCGAGCGGCGCCAGGTGCTGGGCGGCGAGGCGAGCCGGCGCTGGAACGTGAAGCTGGGCGGGCGCGAGCAGCAGTTCAGCCTCGGCCTGCAGCTGCGGCATGACCGGTTGAGCCCGGTGGGGCTGTACTCGGCGGCGCAGGGGCAGCGGCTGGCGGTGAAGCAGGAGAGCCAGGTGCGGCAGGCGTCGGCCGGCATCTACGGCGAATGGGCGACGAGTTGGACGGCGTGGTTGAAGAGCGTGGCCGGCCTGCGCGCCGACCGTGCGCATTTCTCGGTCGGCAGTTCGGTGGCGGGCAACAGTGGGCGCGTGAGCGACAGCATCGCGTCGCCGAAGCTGTCCTTGATCTTCGGGCCATGGGCGAAGACCGAGTTCTTCGCGAACTACGGCAACGGCTTCCACAGCAACGATGCGCGCGGCACGACGGCGGCGGTCGACCCGGTGCCGGGCCTGGTGCGCAGCCGCGGTGGCGAGCTGGGGCTGCGCAGCGAGATCGTGCCGGGCCTGCAGAGCTCGCTCGCGCTGTGGCGGCTGGACCTGGATTCGGAGCTGGTCTTCGTCGGCGATGCGGGCACCACCGAGCCCAACCGTGCGAGCCGGCGCAGCGGCATCGAGTGGAACAACCACTGGCAGCTGGAGGCGCTGGGTGGGCGGGCATGGCGGGGCTGGTTGCTGGACGTGGACCTGGCGGCGTCGCGGGCACGCTTCACCCACAGTGCGCCGGAGGGCGATCACGTGCCCGGGGCCGTCAACCACGTGGTGTCCGCAGGCATCACCTGGGCCGATGCGGACTCGCCGTGGTTCGGGCAGTTCCAGCTGCGCCACTTCGGGCCGCGCGACCTGATCGAGGATGGCTCGCAGCGGTCGAGCGCGACAACGTTGGCCTACCTGCGCGGCGGCTGGCGTGCGACGCGCAGCCTGACTTTCAGCGTCGACGTGTTCAACCTGTTCAACCGCGAGGCGAGCGACATCGACTACTACTACGAGTCGCAGCGGCCGGGCGAGGCGGGGCCGGTGGCGGATCGGCATTTCCATCCGGTGGAGCCGCGGAGTGTGCGGCTGACGATGGCTTGGCAGTTTCCTTGACGACGTGCTTGGGACAGGCGTCCCCGCGATGTGCCAGAACGAAGGTGTGTTGGCACGGGTCGGGGCGAACGGTTACCAAGACAGCTTCGGCGACAGCGCTCCAGCGAGCGATCTCGAGCCGACCACCACTCCTGGCAACCACCCCGCCGGAGTTCCTCATCAGCAGTCGGAGCAGTAGCAGTGATTTCAGCAGATATGAGAATGGGCCAAGGGCGTCCGGCAGGTGTTGCCGGGCAACAGGTCGGCGAAGCATGGTGCGGCAAGTACTCGAACGGGAAGATGAAGCGCCCCCCTGGAACTGCAGCCGGAACTGCAGTTGCAGTCTGTCAGGTAAGACTGCAGGCGAGCATGGCATGCGAGGAAGTGCATCCATTGCGAGGCCAACCCAAGTCGATCTTGCGCCAGTCACCAGCCCCACATCCTTCCTTCAGCCCCGAAATCGAAGCTTTGGGTGCTGCTGAAAGGACGATTCAAGCTGCGCGTCTGACAGTTTCCTCTGGTAACTTGGGGGAGCATCTTGTTCAACTGACGCGGGCACTGAGCCATGACGTTTTGCAAGCAGAAGAGAGTGGCGTCGGCTCGGCGGCAGGGCTTGAACGCGCCTGCGACGAGCTGTGTCTCCGTCTCGCGGAGTTGGTGGCGGGCAACGACGTTGACGGCTACGTCGATGCGTTGACCTTGGCCTCCGCTTCCATCAATGCAGATATCAATCAGTTCGCCACGTCAGAGCACGACATCCAGTGGACGGATGTTGACCAGCTACGCAGCGCCGCAGCGCCGACGGGTGGGGCCACCGCCAAGTCAGTTCGATGGCCTGACAAGCAACCCCACGACATCACAGTAGAAGGCGAGACGCTGAAGAGTGACCAGTTCGACGAGTGCCGCGGATTCGATGCCCTGTTCGATACCTTGCTGACCGAGATCGATGAACTGTCGAGCAGCTTTCGCAAGTTCGGTCCTGGGGCGGTCGGCTCCACGTTGGGCCGCCGGCTCAAGGTTCTTGCTGCCAAGCTTGAAGGCATGGAGTGTCGCTACAACGACACCCTTCCCGGATGGAAATCCGCGCTCGGCGCCTGCAGCAAGATGTATCGCAAAAAGCTGGAAGAGGCAGCGCTGCAGGAAGACGCCACCAGTTTCCAGTTCTTCCTTGGTGAGATGGCCCAGGAGGTTCAGCGACGAAAGTTGGCAGGCAATGAAGGGCCTGCTGGAAGAGGTCCAGGTGCCAAAGACTTCGGTTTTGCGCAGCTGTACGGCCTGGGCGCGCGTGTGGTCGCTGTTGCAACCGATGAGGACGCGCGTCAGGGAGGGCGAGCCGAAGGCGTGCTGACCTTGTCCTGTGTCAGCCTCAGCCAGCTGTACAACGAGTTCCTGGAGAACCTGCGGGTTGGGCTGGGCGGCGAGAACGCCGGAGACAAACTCTACGAGCTGAAGAGGAATCGCAAGGGTCACTTCCGTGCCCTGTTCCAGGCAGCAAAGAAAGGAAACGTGGAACGCTTCGTGGCGTCACTGAACCTGTTCTTCGAGGATGTAGCGAAAATACTGAACGGACCGGGTCGACACGACGATGAGATCGAGCGTTCGTTCGCCGTGGATGGGCAGATATCGAGCGCGACGACGACCGCGAAGCCTGCTGCTTCCAGCTCTCCCAAGGCTCCCAAGGAGCAAGCCATCGAAGCAGTTGGATCCATCTTTCTGCGAGGGCTGGACCTTGCGAGTGCAAATCAGGAGACACTCGCCAGCATTCATGCGCAACTGGAGAGCGACATCTCGGAAATCGATGCGAAGTGCGGATCTGCCTATTCGGGTGAGCTCAATGCGCTGAGAGATCGGTTGATCGAGGCGATCCAGGTGCCGAGTGGGTTTGGCTACGCGATGGTGCTGGACGAATTCCTGACTTCGATCAACGCGAGCTGAGTCAAAGCGGGCCTTTTGTCACAGGCAATTCGACCGGCTCTTCTGTGTTCAGACCGAGCGCTTGAGTCTGGCGATCCTCGCACCGATACCCACGGTGCGAGGTCGCCTCGCCGAGGAGATCCGATTGAAGATCCGCTTCCGTCCAACGGCCACGAGCATCGCCGCGGCTGCCGCATGGATCGGCGCCCTGCCGGCATGCGCAGCCGACACCATCACCCCCGACCGCCCCGACTTCGTCGAATCCAGCGACGTCGTCGGCCGTGGTCGCGTGCAGATCGAGACCGGCTTCATCAGCGAGCGCAATGACGCCGACGGCCTGAAGACCCGGACCCGCAGTACGCCGACGCTGCTGCGCCTGGGCTTCAGCGACGACATCGAGTTCCGCGTCGAGACCGACGGCTTCCTGCGCACCCGCGTGCAGGACACCGCTACCGGCGTCACGCAGACCGAGCGTGGCTTCGCCGACACCGCGCTGGGTTTCAAATGGCGCATGCAGGAAGGCGACGAAACCAAGGGCCAGGCCGGCATGGCCTGGCTCGTCCACGTCGACATCGATTCCGGCTCCGCCGCCTTCCGCGGCCAGGGCCTGCGCCCGTCGCTGCGCTTCGTCGCCGAATGGGACCTGCCGCAGGACTTCTCCATCGGCGTGATGCCCGGCATCGTGGCCGACAAGAACGACGAAGGCCACCGCTTCGCATCCGGCATGTTCGCCGTGACCGTCGGCAAGGCCTTGTCGCCGGCCTGGCACGGCTTCGTCGAGATCGCCGGCCAGCAACTGGCCAGCCGGCGCAACGGCGGCAACGTCGTCAGCTTCGACTTCGGCGCCAGCTACCTCGTCAATGACTCGCTG
The DNA here is from genome assembly GCF_056404395.1 of Rhizobacter sp. P2_D12. NCBI lineage: Bacteria > Pseudomonadati > Pseudomonadota > Betaproteobacteria > Burkholderiales > Sphaerotilaceae > Rhizobacter > Rhizobacter sp. P2_D12. Next base: position 16,910 of record NZ_JBFUEB010000048.1, read on the forward strand.
CAACTGGACATCGCCGCCTCGCGCGGCCTGACCCGCGACACGCCCGATTTCCAGTGGGGCGCCGGCCTGTCCTTCCGCTTCTGAACGCGTCGCGTGGAATAGACCCACCCGCTGGCCCGTACACCCGCTTGCAGGCAGGGGCATGCAACGCCACGCATCCACTGCGCACTGCGAGGCGTAGAACCTGGAACACCGCCCCCGGTCTTCGGTCAGGAGCTGTCCATGCCTGTCGACGATTCCGCCCGATCTGCCCTGGTCCACCGGCCGCGCAGCCGCGTGCTGCTGGTCGAGGACGACATGACCAACGTGCTGGTCGCCACCGGCGCCCTGGAGCTGTACGGCTGCCAGGTCGTCACCGTCTCCAACGGCGAGCAGGCGCTGGACGCGGTGCAGGCGATGGCTGCCTTGCAGGATGGGGGCCACCACGCTGCCTTCGACCTGGTGCTGATGGATTTCCACATGCCGGTGATGAACGGCCTGCAGGCCACGCGGGCCATCCGCGCCTGGGAGGCCCGCACCAGCCGCGCGCCGCTGCCGATCGTCGCGATCACCGCGAGTGCGATGCCGGAAGAGCGCGAGGCCTGCATGGCGGCTGGCATGGACGACGTGCTGCTCAAGCCGTTCCGGTTCGTGGAGGTGTCGAACATCCTGCAGCGGTGGGTGGGGCGGGCTGGGTGAGTGGTCGTCCCCGGGTACAGAAGACAGCGTGAGCGGATCGTTGCATCTTTCGCGTTACCTACGCGTGCCATCACGACGGAACAACTTTCCCCATGTCTCGTACTTCAGACAAGATCGCCCGCCACGGCAATCACCCATTCTTGAGGTCGAGCGCAGCTGACAGTCCGCCTGTTTCGAAAAGAGCCTCTCTCTCCATGCAGCGCCAAAGCGCCGAAGACTTGCTGCTCGATTTCCGGATCCGGCAGGCGTCCAAAGCAGCTGCACTCAATCGCATTCAGCATACAGACCGGGAACTCGTTTCCGATGCATTGGAGATCCTGCGCGCTCATTCTTCCTTGACGGAGGAGTGCCGAGCGGAGGTCGCAGCATCTCTTCAGCGCACATTTCAGACCGTCTCAAGCGGCATCAACGACGCATTGGGCGACTACCTTGACCAGACGGACGCTGACGTTCAACAGGCTGTGCTGCTGCTGCTGGTTCATCGAGGTGAGATGCTCAAGGCGAACATCGATGAAGATCCCCGCAAGTTTCGAGAGGCCGCTTCAACCCTGATGGCTCAGATGGATCTCGCGCGGATCATGTGGATGGGAGAGGCGCATTTGGCAATCGCATGCTGGGGGCTTGACGACATCGTCAATGTCCTGAGATCGGCGACTGGTACCGCCGCAAGGCTTCACGACTTGTGCGGGTCTATCCTGAAGAACCATCTCGCCAGGGTCGACAGTGATTTGGGCGATCTGCTGAGCAGGCCCGCCGCACGCTGGACGAATGAGCGCATTCGTGCTTTGGTACCAGCCTATGGTAGACGGATGAGCGATGCCGCCGCGGTTGGGGACCTACAGGCCTATGCTTGTGTGTTCAGTGCCCTGATGGAAGCGCTCGCAGAGCTTCGTGCCACGCTGCGCGTCAGCACTGAGCAGTCGATGCCGGCGAGATCGATGCGTCAAAAGACGTACAAGAACGTTGCATTTGCTGACATGGCGGAGATGCGAGCCGTGCGCATCCCGAATGCGGCGATGGCGTCGCGCGCGCGCTTCGAGAAGGCATGGCTCTGCGCCGCACGCGCCCAGGAGGCCGCCCGGCAAGGCAATTCCGAAGATGTCTTCGGGAACTTGCGCGGGTCATTCAACGCGACGAAGCGCGCATATCACCGCATGATGGATGCGATGCCGATGAACCTGCGAAGGGAGCAGGGGGGAATCCGCACGCAGTGGCGGGCGAGCTGCGCGGCCATGCTCGGTGCGATAGCTGCCGGTGATGCAGCGGCTTATGTGGATGCGTTGGATGCGTTCCTGCGCGAAGCGGGCAGAAATCCTGAAGGCCAGGCCCGATTGATTGGCATCTCGTTCCAGGACCGCCTGGTCACCACCAAGGTCTCCGATCGTCATCATGTGCTTGCAGGCAGCAAGGCCTGACCTGCCAACGCAGCACCCCTTCGTTTGCCAAGTTTGCGGGCCGATGGCAGCATCTGCGGCCCACACCGCTGCGTGAACGGAGTCCAGGCATGACGTGCCGGTCCAGGTTGCTTGCCTTGCTATCCAGGTTTTCGATTTCGTTGCTGCTCGCGTCAGGCGCGATCGCGGTCCATGCCCAGGCGTCCGACGACCCCGACACCCTCCTCGAATCCGCCCGGCAGCGCGTCGATTCGATCGAGAAGCGCCTGCAATCCGACAGCCCCGACGCCGAGCTGGTCGCGATGCGCGACGCGCTGCTCGAGATCCAGCAGCGCGCCGAGCAGATCGCGCAGACCCAGGCGCCCGACCTGGCGCGCGCCCAGGCCCGGCTCAGCGAGCTGGGCGCCGCGCCCGACGGCAAGCACGAGGACGCCGACGTCGCCGAGCAGCGTGACGGCCTGCGCAAGACCACCGAGGCGCTGGACGCCCGCATCAAGCTCGCGCGGCTGCTGTCGGTCGAAAGCCTGCAGCTGGCCGACCAGGCCGCCAAGCAGCGGCGCTCGCGCTTCCAGGCACACCTGTTCGAGCGCACCGACGCCTTGCTCAGCGCCTCGTTCTGGCGCGAACTGGGCACGCTGTTCACGCACGACGACGGCCCGCCGGCCGCATGGCGCAGCCAGCTGGCCGCCGCGTTCGAACGCATGTCGGCGCCTGCCTGGCTGGCCTTCGCCGGCGTCGCGCTGATCGGCATCGCGCTGCGCATGGCGCTCAGCCGCGTGGTCGCGCGGCTCGTGGCCTCGCACAGCCCCGCGGCACGTGTGCGCCGCACGCTGCTCGCACTGGCACAGACGGCGCTGTGGATGATCGTCCCCGGCGCCGTCGCCTGCGGCCTGGCGCTCGGCCTCAACTGGCAGCGCCCGGTGCCCGAACCGCTGCACGCGCTGTTGGCCACCCTCGTCGGTGCGGTCGTGTTCTCGTCCTACCTCGCCGGCCTGGGCCGCGCGCTGCTGGCCGCCGATCGTCCCGCGTGGCGGCTGCTGCCGGTGCCCGACACGGTGGCCACCGGGTTGCGGCGCCAACCGGTGTTCATCGGCCTGTTCACGCTGGTCGGCTGGCTGATGCAGCGCCTGGCGGCGCTGGCCCAGGCCGATCTCGCGGCCGAGGTGGCAATCAACTGCCTCTATGCGCTCGTGCTGGCGGCGCTGGTCGCCCGCAGCCTGCGTCGTGGCGAGATGCTGCGTCGCCAGTCCGCCGCGTCGGCCGATCCGGTGCTGCCGCGCCCTCTGTGGGCCTCGCTGCTGTTCACCGCCGTCTGGCTCGCGCTGGTCGCCAGCGTGCTCAGCACGGTGCTCGGCTACGTCGCGCTCGGCGGCTTCGTCGCGCGCCAGGTGGTCTGGGCGTTCACCGTCGGGCTCACCGCCTACCTGCTCAACCTGCTGATCGCCGACGTCTTCAACACCTGGGTGCGCTCACCGGCCGTCACCGGCGTGGAGCCGGAAGAACCGGTGGAACCGCTGCCCGGCGTCGCGGTGTCGCCCTCGCACCTGCGCAACCAGGTGGCGGTGGTGGCCTCGGGCGGGTTGCAGCTGGCGATCCTGTTGGTCGCGCTGGTGCTGGTCCTCGCGCCCTTCGGCGAAGGGCCCGGCGACCTGTGGCAGCGACTCGGCCAGCTGGACGTCGGCGTCGCGGTCGGCGAGCTGCAGGTGCGGCCGGTGGCGGTGCTGCGCGCGCTGCTGGTGTTCGGCCTCAGCATGCTGGCGCTGCGCGCGCTCAAGCGCTGGCTGACGCAGAGCTTCCTGCCGACCACGCGGCTCGATGCCGGCATGCGCAGTTCGACGACCACGCTGTTCGGTTTCGTTGGCACGGTGATCGCGATCGCCTTCGGGCTGTCGGCGGTGGGCCTGGCGCTCGACAAGATCGCGTGGATCGCCAGTGCGCTGTCGGTGGGCATCGGCTTCGGCCTGCAGGCGGTGGTGTCGAACTTCGTCTCCGGCCTGATCCTGCTGGCCGAGCGCCCGGTGAAGGTGGGCGACTGGGTCACGCTCGGCGGCATCGAGGGCGACATCCGCCGCATCAACGTGCGTGCCACCGAGATCCAGATGGGCGACCGCTCGACGGTGATCGTGCCGAACTCCGAGTTCATCACCAAGATCGTCCGCAACGTCACGCACGACAGCCCGCTCGGCCTGGTGCAGATCAAGCTGCCGATGCCGCTGGACACCGACACCGGCCGCGTGCGCGACCTGCTGCTGCAGGCCTTCGAGCAGCACGACGAGGTGCTTGAGAACCCGCCGCCCAAGGTCTACCTGGACGGCTTCGACAGCGGCAACCTGGTGTTCAACGCGACCGGCTACGTGGTGTCGCCGCGCCAGGCCTATGCGGTGAAGAGCGCGCTGCTGTTCCGCGTGCTGGGCGACCTGCGCGAGGCGGGGCTTGCGATGTCGAAGCCGACGGCGCTGCTGTTGCGCGAAGCCTCTTCGCAAGTCACGTAGCCCGGATGCCAATCCGGGGATGGCGGTGCGGCGCTCAGCCGCCGAAGGATTGCTGCAGGTGCGCGATCAGCAGCTTCAACCGCGGTGGCTGGAAACCATGCGGGTGGTACAGCGCGTTCAGCGGCGCGGCTTCGGTGAAGTGATCGTCGAGCACGGTCACCAGGCGCTTGGCCTGCAGGTCGCCTTCCACGTCCAGCAGCGACTTGTACGCGAAGCCGCGGCCCTGGATCGCCCAGCGGCGGATCACGTCGCCGTCGTTGCTCTCGTGCGTGCGGGCCACCTTCACCGAGCGCGCGCTGTCGCCGCTGCGGTAGCGCCAGTCCTGCATCGGGCCGGCCTCGGTCACGAGCACCAGCGTCGGCAGCGTGGCCAGCGCGTCCGGTGTGTCCGGCGCGCCGAGCGCATCGACCAGCGCCGGTGCCGCGCAGACGACCCGCCGGCTCGGCGCCAGCAGCCGCGCCACCATGCGGCTGTCGCGCGGTAGGCCGTAGCGGATCGCGAGGTCGATGTCATCGGCCAGCAGGTCGGCCGGCGTGTCGCTGAGGCTCAGTGCGAGCTTCAATCGGGGGTGCTGGCGCTGGAAGCTGTCCAGGTGCGCGAGCAGCGCGTTGCGGCCCAGGTCCGACGGCGCGGACAGGCGCAGCGTGCCGCGCACCTCGGCCTGTCCGGCCGACAGCACCTGCTCGGCCTCGGTCAGCGCGTCCAGCGCCTGCTGGCCGTAGTGGCGGTAGGCCTCGCCTTCTTCGGTCAACCTCAGGCGCCGGGTCGTGCGCTCGAACAGCCTGACGCCGAGCGCAGCCTCCAGGCGCTGGATGGTCGCGCTCGACGCCGCCGCCGACAGCCCGTGCTTGCGCCCGGCGGCCGAGAAGCTGCCGAGTGCGCAGGCGTCGATGAAGAGGCGCAGGTCGTTCAGGCGGTCCATGCCGCGAGTGTCTCAGCCGCCGGTCACAGCAGCCCCCCGCCGTCGACGTCGATCACCGAGCCGGTCATGAAGCCGGTGGCCATCGCGAGCAGGTAGGCCTGGGCCAGCTCGTCGACGCGGCCGGCCCGGCCCACGGGCAGCGTGCCGCCGATGCGCGCGAGCGTGGCCGAGCGCGCCGCATCGTCGGCACCCCACAGCGGCGTGTCGATTGCCCCGGGGCTGACGACGTTGACGCGGCGCGGTGCCAGTTCCTTGGCCAGCTGCCTGCCGGCGGCCTCGACCGCGGCATTCAGGCTGCCTTTCAGCAGGCCGCCCGGGCTGGGCTTGCGCGCCAGCTGGCCGGAGGTCAGCGTGATCGAGGCCGTCGGCGCCAGCACTGGCAGGGCCGCGCGGATCGCGCGCAGGCTGCCGAACAGCTTTACCTCGAAGGCCAGCGCCAGCTCGGCGTCGGTGAGTTGCTCCAGCCGCGGCGAGCCGACGCGGGCGCCGGGGGTCAGCACCAGGTGATCGATCGGGCCGGTGCGCTGGAAGGCCTGCACGACGCTGGCGTCGTCGGACAGGTCGCACGGAATCCCGGTATGGCGGCCGAGCACGGTGACGCGGGCACCGGCGGCTTCTGCCGCTTGTGCGATACCGCGGCCGATGCCGGAGCTGCCGCCGACCACGGCCACGTGCTGGCCATCGAAGCGAAGAGAGGGGCTCATGGTTTCCTTCGAGGTTCATGCATGCGCTGCATTCTTGGCTGCGGCGTGCGGGCAAGGAATGGGGCGCCGCGTTGAAGCACTTGCTCGTGGCGCTTGAGAATCCGTAGCCCGGATGCCAATCCGGGGATCGTCGTTCACATCGGTCCAAACCCGGATTGGCATCCGGGCTACCAAGGCGTCGCGGCCTCCACATCCACCCCATACCGCGCCGCCGCCTGTGCCAGCACGCCGCGCTCCAGCTTGCCGTCGCGCACCAGCGCCTGCAGCGCCGCCAGCACCACCTGGTGCCGGTCGACCTCGAAGAAGCGCCGCAGCTGCTGGCGCGTGTCGCTGCGCCCGAAGCCGTCGGTGCCCAGCGTCAGGTAGCGCGCCGGCACGTACTCGGCGATCAGCTGCGGCCAGGCGCGCACGTAGTCGGTCGCGGCGATCACCGGGTCCTTCCCCGCCAGCAGCGTCGCCACGTGCGACACCGCCGCCTCGCCGCCCAGCCGCTCCGCGCGATCGGCCGCGCGCGCATCGCGCGCCAGCTCGCTGAAGCTGGTCACGCTGAACACCTCGCTGGCCACCTTCCAGTCGTCCGCCAGCAGCTGCGCCGCGGCCATCACCTCGCGCAGGATCGCGCCGCTGCCCAGCAGCCGCACGGCTCCCGCCTTCTTCTTCACCGCATGCGTGGCCAGCCGGTACATGCCGCGCACCACGTCGCCGTGCACCGCGTCGGGCAGTGACGGCTGCGCGTAGTTCTCGTTCATCAGCGTGACGTAGTGGAACTCGTCGCACTGCTGTTCCAGCATGCGGCGCGACGCATGGTCCATGATCACCGCCACCTCGCCGGCGAAGGCCGGGTCCCAGGCCCGGCAGTTCGGCACCATCGACGCCATCACCAGGCTGCTGCCGTCCTGGTGCTGCAGTCCCTCGCCGCCCAGCGTCGTGCGCCCGGCGGTCGCGCCGAACAGGAAGCCGCGCACGCGCTGGTCGGCGGCGGCCCAGATCAGGTCGCCAACGCGCTGGAAGCCGAACATCGAGTAGTAGATGTACATCGGCAGCATCGGCAAACCGTGCACGCTGTACGAGGTGCCGGCCGCGATCCACGAGGCCAGCGCGCCGGCCTCGGTGATGCCTTCTTCCAGCAGCTGCCCGTCGCGCGCTTCGCGGTACGACAGCATCGAGCCCGCATCCTCCGGTTCGTACAACTGCCCGAGCGGCGAGTAGATGCCGATCTGCCGGAACAGGCTCGCCATGCCGAAGGTGCGCGCCTCGTCGGCGACGATGGGCACGATGCGCGGCCCGAGCGCCTCGTCCTTCAGCAGCCCGGCGAACATGCGCACCGCCGCCATCGTGGTCGACATCTCCTTGCCGTCGGCCTGCAGCGCGAAGCCGCCCCAGCCGGCCAGCGGCGGCACCGGCAGCACCGGCGCCTGCGGCTTGCGCGCCGGCAGCGCGCCGCCCAGCGCGCTGCGGCGCTCGCGCAGGTAGGTCATCTCGGGGCTGTCGTCGGCCGGCTTGTAGAAGCGCAGCGCCGCCACGTCCTCGTCCGACAGCGGGATCGCGAAGCGGTCGCGGAAGGCCTTCAGCGCTCCCACGTCCAGCTTCTTCGCCTGGTGCGAGGTCATGCGCGATTCGCCGACGCCGCCCATGCCGAAGCCCTTCTTGGTCTTGGCGAGGATCACCGTCGGCCGGCCCTGGTGCGCGCGCGCCGCGGCAAAGGCCGCGTGCAGCTTGCGGAAGTCGTGCCCGCCGCGCTTGAGCGCATCGATCTCGTCGACGCTCATGTGCGCCACCAGCGCCTGCACCGCCGGGTCTTGCCGGAAGAAGTGCTCCACGTTGTAGGCGCCGTCGTTCGCGCCCAGCGTCTGGTACTGCCCGTCCACCGTGGCGGCCAGGCGCTGCAGCAGCACGTGTTCGGTGTCGCGCGCGAAGAGGGCGTCCCAATCGGAACCCCACAGCACCTTGATGACGTTCCAGCCGGCACCGGTGAACAGCGACTCCAGCTCCTGGATGATCTGGCCGTTGCCGCGCACCGGTCCGTCCAGCCGCTGCAGGTTGCAGTTGACGACGAAGGTCAGGTTGTCCAGCTGCTCGCGCGCGGCCAGCGTCAGGCCGGCGATCGATTCGGGCTCGTCCATCTCGCCGTCGCCGAACACGCCCCACACGTGGCGCTGCGCGGTATCGGCCAGCCCGCGGTGCGCCAGGTAGCGCATGAAGCGCGCCTGGTACACCGCGCTCAGCGGCCCCAGGCCCATCGAGCCGGTCGGGAACTGCCAGAAATCGGGCATCAACCACGGGTGCGGGTACGAGCACAGCCCGTTGCCGCCGACCTCCTGGCGGTAGTTGGCGAGCTGCTCCTCGCTGAGCCGCCCCTCCAGGAAGGCGCGCGAATAGACGCCCGGTGCCGAATGCGGCTGGAAATAGACCAGGTCGGCATCGCGCCCGCCCGGCGTGCGGCTGCCGTCGCCGCGGAAGAAGTGGTTGAAGCCCAGCTCGAAGATCTCGGCCGCCGACGCATAGCTCGCGATGTGGCCGCCCAGCTCGCCATAGGCCTGGTTGGCGCGCACCACCATCGCCAGCGCGTTCCAGCGGGTGATCGCGGTCAGCCGCTCCTCGATCGCCAGGTCGCCCGGGTAGTGGCCCTGGCGCTCCAGCGGGATGGTGTTGCGGTAGGCCGAATACGGCAGCACGTGCGGCACGATGCCCAGCTGCTGGGCCTGCTCTTCCAGCTGCTCGATCAGGTAGAGGCCGCGCTCGCTGCCGCTTTCGCTGACCGTCGCGCGCAGCGCGTCCAGCCATTCCCGGGTCTCCAGCGGGTCGGTGTCGCTCGCGGCCTGTGCGAGCAGATGGCGGGGGGTCTGGCCGTTCATGGGGCGTCCTGCAGCGGTGGGGTGCCGAGACTATAGACTCGGCACCCGGCCGTTGTTTTGAAGGACCTTGATGCCGCGTTACCGTCCCGGCGACCTGCCCACCGTGCCCGGCTTCGAGCCGGTGCCCGCCTGGCGCCAGCGCGTGCGCCGCATCGCGCTGTGGTCGGCGCTGGGCGCCGGCGTGCTCGCCGTCGCGCTGGCCGTCTACATCGCGGTGCTGCTGCGCATCACCCCCAGCGTGCAAGACCTGCGGCAGGTGCAGGCGCAGCAGCCCAGCCTGCTGATGTCGGCCGACGGCCAGCAGATCGCGAGCTTCCGCCGGGCGCAGCAGGAGCCACTGACGCTCGAGAAGATCTCCCCCCACGTCGTCAAGGCGCTGATCGCCACCGAAGACCGCCGTTTCTACGACCACAAGGGCATCGATTTCGTGCGCTCGGCGGGCGCGGTGCTGCACTCGGCCACCGGCGACAGGCAGGGCGGCTCCACCATCACGCAGCAGCTGGCGCGCAACCTGTTCCCGGACGAAGTCGGCCGTGCGCGCAACCTGCACCGCAAGGGCAAGGAGTGGGTGACGGCGATGCGCATCGAGCGCGTCTACGACAAGAAGCAGATCCTCGAGGCCTACCTGAACACCGCGCCCTTCCTGTACAACGCGGTCGGCATCGAGATGGCGGCGCGCACCTACTTCGACACCTCGGCGGCCGAGCTCGACGTGCTGCAGAGCGCGACGCTGGTCGGCATGCTCAAGGGCACGCAGTACTACAACCCGGTGCAGCACCCCGAGCGCGCGCTGGCACGGCGCAACGTGGTGCTGTCGCAGATGGCCAAGGCACAGGCCATCACCGACGTGCAGCTGCGCGAGCTGAGCGCGCAGCCGCTGCAGCTGCACTGGAGCCGCCAGCCCGATTTCCCGGCCACCGCGCCGCACTTCGCCGCCTATGCCCGCAAGTGGCTGCTCGACTGGGCCGACGAGCACGACCGCGACCTGTACGCCGACGGCCTGGTGATCGAGACCACGCTCGACAGCCGGCTGCAGGACGAGGCGGTGCGCGCGGTGCAGGCCGAGGGCGAGGCGCTGCAGCAGGTCGCCAACGTCGAATGGAGCCGCCCGGCGCTGCCGGCGCTGTCGGGCTCGCCCGAGGCCTACGAGAAGCTCGCCGCCAAGGCCGATCCGTTCGGCTTCCTGTGGACGGCGCGGCGCGACCTCGTCACCGCCTTCGTGCGCGACACGCCCGAGTTCAAGAAGGCGGTCGAGGGCGGCGCGAGCCCCGCCGACGCGCTGGAGCGGCTGCGCGCCGACGGCGCCTTCATGGCGAAGCTGAAGGCGCAGAAGACGCGGCTGGAGGCCGGCTTCGTCGCGATGGACCCGCGCAACGGCGAGATCAAGGCCTGGGTCGGCAGCCGCGACTTCGCGCAGGAACAGTACGACCACGTCGCGCAGGCCGMGCGCCAGCCSGGCTCCACCTTCAAGCCCTTCGTCTACGGCGCCGCGCTGGAAGCCGGGCTGACGCCCGAGCGCACCTTCGTCGACGGGCCGGTCGAGGTCAACATGGGCGGCACGGTCTGGCGCCCGACCGACATGTCGGGCTCGAGCGGGCAGCCGATGACGATCCGCGACGGCCTGGCGCTGTCGAAGAACACCATCACCGCGCAGGTGATGCAGGAGGTCGGCATCCCGCGCGTGGTGGCGCTCGCCAAGGCCTTGGGCGTCGACCAGAGCACGCTGGAGCCGGTGCCGTCGCTCGCGCTCGGCACCAGCCCGGTCACGCTGCTGGAGATGGTCAACGCCTATGCGTCGATCGCGCAGGTCGGCAGCGTGCACAAGCCGCTGTTCGTCAAGCGCATCAAGGACCGCACCGGGCGCGTGATCGCCGAGTTCGGCGACTCGCCCCGGCGCGGCATGTCGCCCGAGGCCGCCACCGACCTGCTGGACATGATGCGCGGCGTGATCTCGCGCGGCACCGGCACGCAGATCCGCAGCCGCTACGGCATCAACGGCGACGTCGCCGGCAAGACCGGCACCACGCAGAAGAACACCGACGGCTGGTTCATCCTGATGCACCCGCAGCTGGTGGCCGGCGCCTGGGTCGGCTTCAACGATGCTCGCGTCACGCTGCGCAGCAGCTGGTGGGGGCAGGGCGGGCACAACGCGGTGCGGCTGGTCGGCGACTTCTTCCGCGATGCGCAGAAGAAGGGCCTGGTCGATCCGAAGGCGAGCTTCCCGCCGCCGCGCGTGCCGGTGCCGGCGGTCGACCCGGCGGCGTCGGCGCCCGAGGGCCTGGTCGACAGCGAGGGCGGCAGCCTCGACCCGGCCTCGGGGGAGGCCGCGGGCGTGCCGGCCGGTGCGGCCTCGGGCGTCGAGCGCCCGCCCCAGAGTTTCGGCGACCGGGCCGGCATGCGCTCGATGAAGGGCGACGACCGGCCGCCGAAGACCGCCGAGGAACTCGGCCAGGCGCTCAGCGGCATGGGCCTGGACCCGAAGACCGGCGTGCCGCGCACGGCGGGCGACAAGCCGCCGCCGCGGCCGCAACCCATCGAAGAGACGGCGCCACCACCCGCGGCGCCGGCGGCTTCCGACAGCAGCCCATGAGGCTTTCACCACCGACCCGACCCGGGAGAAGACGACGATGACCGTGATGACCCCCTGGCTGCGCGCTGCGCGGCCTGCCGTGCTTTCGCTGCTGTTGTCTGCCGCCGCCCTGGCTGGCGCGCAGCAGGCCGGCCTGCCCGACGTTGCGGCGTCGGCCGCCCGGCCGCCGAGCGCCGAGGCCGTTGCGCTGCGCGGCCTGCTCGACACCGACCTGGCCGAGAACTTCCGCCGCGAGCCGCTGTATGCGACGGTGCTGGGCATTCCCGGCTACAACGCGCTGCTGCCCGACCTGTCCGAGGCCGAAGAGCAGCGCACGCAGGCGTACGACCGCGACATGCTGGCGCGCGTGAAGGCGATCGCCCCGGCCGGGCTGCAGGGCCAGGACCTGGTGTCGCGCCAGCTGCTGCTGGACAAGATGGAGACGGCCGTCGCGTCGCAGCAGTTCCGGCAGGCCGAAGCGCTGGTGCTGCGCACCGGCTGGGGCGTGCAGTCGATGATGCCGGTGGCGGCGCAGATGACGCCGTTCCGCAGCGCCGACGACTACCGCGACTTCACGGCGCGCGTGAAAGGTGTGCCGCGCCTGGTCGAGCAGCTACAGCGGCGGCTGGAGCAGGGGCTGAAGTCGGGCTGGCTGCAGCCGCAGGGCGTGGTCGACCGCACCATCGCCGGCATCGATGCACACCTGGTGGCCGATGCCGATGCGAGCGTGGTGCTGAAGCCGTTCAAGGCCTTCGTGCCGGCCGTGCCCGAAGCGCAGCGCGACGAGCTGCTGCAGGCGGCGCGCGCCGCGGTGCGCGACGACTACCAGCCGGCCTTGCGGCGCTTCCGTGGCTTCCTCGCGAGCACCTACCGGCCGAAGGCGCCGGTGGAGGTCGGCCTCGCGGCGCTGCCCGGCGGTGCGGCGTACTACGATTTCCTGATCCGCACCGGCATCGTGCAGGGCACCGACGCGGGCAAGATCCACGCGCTCGGGCTGCGCGAGGTGGCCCGGCTGCGGCGCGAGATCGCGCAGGTGGCGCGGCAGACCGGCTTCAAGGGCAATGCGCAGGCCTTCATGCACTACGTGAGCCATGACAAGCGCTTCTTCTTCCGCTCGGAGGACGAGGTGCTGGCGGCGTACCGCGCGATGCCGGCACGGCTGGATCCGCAGCTGCCGACGCTGTTCCATGCGATCCCGCGCATGCCCTACCAGGTGCGCGGCATGTCGGCGGCGGAGTCGGCCGGCAGCAGCGCGGCCAACTACACGCCGGGTTCGCTGGAGCTGGGCACGCCGGGCTACTTCACGATCAACGCGCGCGGCTATGCCACCGAGTCGACTTGGCGCGTCGAGACCTTGTTCATGCACGAGGCGGTGCCGGGCCACCACCTGCAGAGCGCGCGCGCGGCCGAGATCGAAGGCCTGCACGACTGGCGCCGCCGCGGCGGCTGGAACGTCGCCTATGGCGAAGGCTGGGGGTTGTATGCCGAGACGCTGGGCTTCCAGCTCGGCATGTACAAGGACCCGTACCAGCACTACGGCCACCTGCAGGCCCAGCTGTTCCGCGCCGCGCGCCTGGTGGTCGACACCGGCATCCACGCCTACCGCTGGCCGCGCGCGAAGGCGGTGGCCTACATGACGCACCAGGCCGGCCTGGAGCCGGCCAACGCGGCCAGCGAGGTCGACCGGTATTTCGCCGACCCCAGCCAGGCCCTGGGCTACATGCTGGGGCAGCGCAAGCTGCTCGAACTGCGCGAGCGCGCCGAGAAGGCGCTGGGCACGCGCTTCGACCTGCGCGACTTCCATGCGGTGGTGCTCGACAGCGGCGTGATGCCGCTGGCGGTGCTGGAGCAGCGGGTGGACGCGTGGATCGCGCGCGGCGGTGGCCGCCCCGACGCAGCGGGCTGACGCAATGACGACCCCTCGCCCGGCCCGCGCGTCCAACAAGGCCGTAGCCCGGATGCCAATCCGGGGTTGGTCTGACACTTCCCGGATTGGCATCCGGGCTACAACGCTGCCGGTAGACTCGCTCACGCCATGCCCACTGCCCAAGACTCCCTTCTCCAGATCGCCCAGCGCTACGCCAGGATCGGCATGCAGGTCTCCAAGGCCTACCACCAGAAGCAGGCCGAGCTGGCGCTGGACAAGGTGCTGATGCAGGACCGGCTGTCCACGCCCGACGGCACCCGGGAATCGCTGGCGGTGCTGGAAGCCCTGCGCGAACTCACCGTCACGCACCAGCAGGCCTACCAGAAGATCATGGTGGCCTTCGCCGGCGAGATGGCGAGGGCGCTGGAAGACCTGCCCGAGACGATCCGCGATGCCGAGCGCGACCGCATCGTGCCGATGCTCGAATGGCAGTTCACCGCGCAGCGCGAGTTCTACGAGAACCGCGCGCGCTGGATCGCCGCCGCCGAGGCGGTGTGCCGGCTGGTCGAGCAGCGCCGTGCGACGCTCACCTTCACCGACGACGGCGTGCTGTTCCAGGACGACGACGACCTCGACCGCTTCCAGGCGCTGATGACCTCGCTGGACGAGATGCACCAGCACGAGGTCGAGCAGCTCGCGCAGCGCCTGGAGCGCATGAAGCGCTCGGCCGCGGCGCTCGGCATGCAGTTCAGCGAATAGCCCCGCGAGATGCGCCGCATCCTGGTCGTCGATGACAACCCCGCCGTCGGCCAGGCGCTGTCGCTGCTGCTGTCGCTGCACGACATCCACGCCGAGGTCGCGCTGACGCCGGCCGACGGGCTGGCGCGGCTGGAGCGCGAGCCGTTCGACGTCGTGATCCAGGACATGAACTTCAGCGCCGACACCACCTCGGGCGCCGAGGGCGCGGCGCTGTTCCGCGCGATCCGCCAGCGCCAGCCCGACCTGCCGGTGATCCTGCTGACCGCGTGGACGCGCCTCGAGGCGGCGGTCGAACTCGTCAAGGCCGGTGCTGCCGACTACCTCGCCAAGCCCTGGGACGACGCCAAGCTGCTGGCCACGGTGGAGAACCTGCTGGAGCTGTCGGAGTCGACGCGCGAAGTGGCCCGCGTGCGCGACGAACGCCGCGCGCGGCGCGAGGCCCTGGCACGCCGGCACGACCTGGGCGGCATCGTCTACGCCTCCGACGCGATGGAGCGCACGCTCGAGCTGGCCTGCCAGGTGGCGCGCTCCGAGCTGCCGGTGCTGATCACCGGCCCCAACGGCAGCGGCAAGGAACGCATCGCCGCCACCGTGCACGCCAACTCGGCGCTGCGCGACGGGCCGTTCGTCGCGGTCAACTGCGGCGCGCTGCCCGGCGAGCTGATCGAGGCCGAGCTGTTCGGCGCCGAGAGCGGCGCCTACACCGGCGCCACGCGGGCGCGCGACGGCCGCTTCGACGCGGCCGACGGCGGCACGCTGTTCCTCGACGAGATCGGCAACCTGCCGCTGCCGGGCCAGGTGAAGCTGCTGCGCGTGCTGGAGACCGGCCGCTTCGAACGCGTCGGCTCCAACCGCACGCGCCAGGTGCGGGTGCGCGTGATCAGCGCGACCAATGCCGACCTGAAGGCGATGGTGCGCGCCGGCACCTTCCGCGAAGACCTGTACTACCGGCTCAACGTGGTCGAGGTCGCGCTGCCGCCGCTCGCGCAACGGCGCGACGACGTGCTGCCGCTGGCCGAGCACTTCCTGGCCGGCCGCGCGCCGCTCGGCGACGCCGCCCGCGCGCAGCTGCTCGCGCATGCCTGGCCGGGCAACGTGCGCGAACTGAAGAACGTGATCGAGCGCGCCGCGCTGCTGGCCGGCGGCGGGCCGATCGCGCCCGACCTGCTGGGCTTGCCGCCCGCCGAGCCGGTGGCGGCGCGCAACCTCGACGAACCGAGCCGCGATGCGGTGGTCGCGGCACTGGCGCGGGCCGACGGCGTCGTCAGCCGCGCCGCGGCGGCGCTCGGCCTGTCGCGCCAGGCGCTGTACCGGCGCATGGAGCGCTACGGCCTTGCCGCCTGAGCATGCTTCGCCCGAGCCTGCGCCTTCGTTTCGTGCTGGCCCTGCTGGCGGCGCTGGCGACAGGTGCCTTGCTGCAGGCCGCGGCCGAGGCGGCGACGGTCCGCTGGGGCGCGAGCGCTGCGCTGTCGTGGGGCCTGGCTGTGCTGCTGGCCGTCGGCATCGCCGGCTGGGCTGCGACGCGCCTGCTGGCGCCGCTGAAGCACCTGCTGCGCTCGCTGGAAAGCGCGGTGCTGAGCTACCGCGACGGCGACTTCAGCGTCTCGATCGCCGATGCCCACGGCGGCGAACTGGGCGCGCTGGTGCGCCAGCACAACGCGCTCGGCGAGGCGCTGCGCGACCAGCGCCAGCACCTGGCGCAGCGCGAGCTGCTGCTCGACACCGTCGTGCAGAACACGCCGGTCGCGCTGGTTCTGACCGACCTGCGCCAGCGCGTGGCCTACGCCAACATCGCGGCGCGGCAGCTGCTGGGCGGGGGCCGCAGCCTCGAGGGCAGCGACTTCGGCGAACTGCTGCAGGCCTTGCCGGCGGCGCTGGTGCGCGCGGTCGAGGAGGGCACCGACGCGCTGTTCAGCGTCACGCTGGACGGCAGCGACGAGACTTTCCACCTGTCGCAGCGCGAGTTCCGGCTGCAGGGGCGACCGCACCGGCTGCTGCTGTTCCGCCGCATGACGCGCGAGCTGTCGCGCCAGGAGGTGGCGACCTGGAAGCGCGTGATCCGGGTCATCAGCCACGAGCTGAACAACTCGCTGGCGCCGATCTCGTCGCTGGCGCACAGCGGGGCCGAGCTGGCGCGGCGCGGCGAGGCGGCGCGGCTGCAGGAGGTGTTCGCGACCATCGGCGAGCGCGCGCGGCACCTGCATGGCTTCCTCGACGGCTATGCGCGCTTCGCGAAGCTGCCGGCGCCGCGGCTCGAGCCGGTGGCGTGGGCGCCGTTCCTCGCGACGCTGTCGGCGCAGTACCCGTTCACGCACGTCGGCGAGCTGCCGGTGCAGCCGGGGGTGTTCGACGCGGCGCAGGTGGAGCAGGCGCTGATCAACCTGCTGAAGAACGCGCACGAGGCCGGCGGCGCACCGCAGGGCGTGACGCTGTCGATCGGCGCGGCGCGGCAGGAGTTGCGCTTCGAGGTGGCCGACCGCGGGCCCGGCATGAGCGACACGGTGCTGGCGCAGGCGCTGCTGCCGTTCTACTCGACCAAGCGCGCCGGGACCGGGCTCGGGCTGGCGTTGGCGCGCGAGATCGCCGAGGCGCATGGCGGGCGCATCACGCTGCAGAACCGGCCGGAGGGCGGGTTGCGGGTGGCGTTGACGCTTCCTGGGTGACATCCCGGATTGGCATCCGGGCTACCCAGTGTTCGTAGCCCGGATGCCAATCCGGGGGTATTACTTGGTGCCGAACAACCGGTCGCCGGCATCGCCGAGCCCCGGCACGATGTAGCCGTGCTCGTTCAGCTGCCGGTCGATCGCCGCGGTGTACACCGGCACGTCCGGATGCGACGCCTGGAAGTTCTTCAGCCCCTCGGGCGCGGCCAGCAGGCACACGAAGCGGATCGACTTCGGCCGCGTCTCCTTCAACCGGTCGACCGCCGCCACCGCCGAGTTGCCGGTGGCCAGCATCGGGTCCAGCACGATCGCATCGCGCTCGTGCATGTCGGCCGGCATCTTGAAGTAGTACTCCACCGCCACCAGCGTCTTCGGGTCGCGGTACAGGCCGACGTGGCCGATGCGCGCGCCCGGCACCACGTTGAGCATGCCGTCCAGGAAGCCGGCACCGGCCCGCATGATGCTGACGAACACCGTCTTCTTGCCGTCGATCACCGGCGCCTGCATGGTCTCGAGCGGCGTCTCGATCTCGATCATCTGCGTCGGCATGTCGCGCGTGACCTCGTAGGCCATCAGCATGCTGATCTCGTTGAGCAGGCGGCGGAAGCTGTTGGTGCTGCGGTCCTTCTGGCGCATCAGCGTCAGCTTGTGCTGGATCAGCGGATGCGTGATGTGGTGCACGGGTGCGGTCATGGGCTCTCCTCGGGGGTGTGTCAGTTATATCGGCTCCGGCCGGATGGAACCAGCATTTCGTCACGTTCACCCCGGCCGCGCGCTCAAGTCCGCCAGGACGGGGGCGAAAAACAGACGTCCCCTCGTCCCGCCGAGCCCTGCATGCCCTTCGCCCCGTCGTTCCGCTGTCTCGCCCTCGCGCTGTCCCTGCTGCCGTTCGCAGCCGCGGCGCAGGAGCTGCGCATCGTCACCGAGGAGCTGCCGCCGTACAACATGACGCACAACGGCCAGGTCACCGGCCTGGGCACCGAGGTCGTGCAGGCGGTGCTGAAGGAGACCGGGATGGGCGGCGTGCCGATCCAGGTGATGCCCTGGGCGCGTGCCTACGACATCGCGCTGAACGGCGAGAACGTGCTGATCTACTCGATCACGCGCACGCCGCAGCGCGAGAAGCTCTTCAAGTGGGTCGGCGTGATCGCGCCGACGCACTGGTACCTGTTCTCGCTGAACGAACGCAAGCTGCCGGTGAAGACGCTGGAGGACGCCCGCAGGTACCAGGTCGCCACCGTCAACGAGGACGCCGGCGAGCAGTACCTGGTCGCCAAGGGGTTCCAGATCGGCCGCAACCTGCAGTCGAGCAACCGCTACGAGCTGAACTACGAGAAGCTCAAGGGCGGCCGCGTCGACCTGTGGATCGCCAACGAACTGAACGCGATGTACCTGGTGCGCCAGGCCGGCGACGACCCGGCCCGCACCGTGCTGCGCAGTGTCGCGCTGACCGACCTGGGCAGCGAAGGCGGGCTGGACATGGCCTTCAGCCTGAAGACCCCCGACGCCGTGGTCGAACGTTTCCGCAAGGGCTTGGAGACGATCAAGAAGAACGGCACCTATGAGAGCCTCCAGAAGAAGTGGCTCTGAGCCGGCGCCGGGCGGCCCGCCCGGGTCGCTGGGCCGGCAGCTGGTGCTGGCCACGCTGGCCTTCGGCATCGTCTTCACGCTGGCGGCCGTCGCGGTGCGCACCTGGTCGGCCTGGCAATCCAACCTGGCGGCGATGACGGCCGAGCTGACGCTGATCGACCAGGTGTTCCAGCGCACGCTGTCGAAGGCGATCTGGGAAATGGACCGCGACGCGTTGCAGACCCACGTGGCCGGCGTCGCGCAGGTCAACCCGGTCGGCCGCATCGAGCTGCGGCTGCAGCAGAACGGCCGCACCACCGAGGTGATGGCGCAGAAGCGCGAGGGCGCGCAAGCGTCGGCGCGTGCGCCGGTGCTGCAGCGCAAGCTGGTCTACGAGCCCTACCCGGGCGCCTCGGAGGTGGTCGGCGAACTGACGCTCGAAGGCGACGAGCGCGTGCTGTGGGAGCGGCTGCGCGGCGAGCTGGCCGGCATCGTCGTCACGCAGGTGATCCAGTCGCTGCTGCTGGCGGGGCTGGTCATGTGGATGTTCCACCGCACGGTCACGGTGCACGTGCGGCAGGTGGCGCGCCACCTCGACGAGCTCACGCCCGAGACGCTGGACCACGCGCTGCGCCTGCAGCGCAAGCCGGGCCGGCGCGACGAGCTGAGCCTGCTGGAGGCCGGCGTCAACCAGTTGCAAGGCAACCTGTCGGACTACCTGGCGCGGCAACGCCAGGACGAGCGCGACCTGGCCGCGCACCGCGACCGGCTGGCCGAGCTGGTCGACGAGCAGACCGCCGAACTGCGCGCCGCCAACGTGCAGCTGGAAGAGCTGTCGCGCAGCGACCCGCTGACCGGCCTGGCCAACCGCCGCCACTTCGACGAGATCAAGGACGTCGAATTCCGCCGCGCGCAGCGCCTGGCGCAGCCGCTGTCGGTGCTGCTGTGCGACGTCGACTTCTTCAAGCGCTACAACGACACCTACGGCCACGCGGTCGGCGACGAATGCCTGCGCATCGTCGCGCAGACGCTGCGCCAGACCTTCGCGCGCGCCGGCGAGCTGGCGGCACGCATCGGCGGCGAGGAGTTCGCGGTGCTGTTGCCGGCGGTCGATGCGGAGCAGGCACACGAGGCCGCCGAGCGGCTGTGCCGTGCGCTGGCCGAGCGCGAGATCCCGCACGCCGCCTCGCAGGTGGCGCCGCACGTGACGCTGAGCATCGGCGTCGCGCAGTTCGATCCCGACACGATGGACCGTTTCGACGCGCTGCTGCACCGCGCCGACCAGGCACTGTACCGCGCCAAGCGCCAGGGGCGCAACCGTGTGGCCGCCTGACCGCATCTTGACGACTGGAGGATGCCGATGAACCTCGTTCACACCGTCCTGGCTGCCGCGCTGTCATGCGCCGCCGCGCTGGCCTCGGCCCAGGCCATCAAGGGCGTGACCGAGGATTCGTCGTACACCTACCTGAGCGGCGGCAGGGTGGCCGGGCCGGCCAGCGAGGTGGTCGCGGCGACGATGCAGCGCGCCGGCTTCAGCGACTACCGCGCCGCCATCTACCCCTGGGCGCGCGCCTACGACATGGCGCTGCAGGAGCCGAACGTGCTGATCTTCATGATCGCGCGCACGCCGCTGCGCGAGGCGCAGTTCAAGTGGGCCGGCGAGTTCATGCGCATCGAGTACCACCTGTACAAGCTGCGCACCGACACCGAGGTCGTCGTGCACACGCTGCAGGACGCCAAGGCCTACAGCGTCGGCGTGATGCGCGACGACGTGCGCCACCAGTTCCTGCAGGCGCAGGGCTTCAAGCGGCTGGTGGTGTCGGCGCAGAACGGCGACAACTTCCGCAAGCTGGTGAACCGCCAGGTGCAGCTGCTGCCGATGCCCGAGCGCGACGCGATCGCGCTGTGCGAAGAGGCACACATCGACTACGCGATGCTGGAGAAGGTCTACACGCTGGATGCGCTGTCGACCGGGCTGTTCATGGCCTACAGCAAGGCGACGCCGGACGAGGTGGTGGCGCGCACGCGCGTGGCGTTCGACAAGCTGAAGGCCGACGGCACGGTGGCGCGCCTGATGGCGGCCAAGCGCTGAACCGGGCCGGCTCAGTGGGGCGCGGCGAGCAGCTCGCCGACGGCGCCCAGGACGCGCGGGTTCCACACCATGCCGATGTGGCTGCTGTCGACCTCGACGTCGCGCACCAGGGCCGACGCGCGTTCGCTCTCGCCATGGGTGCAGGTCTGCCACGCGACGATGCCGTCGTTGCGGCTGTAGATCGAGACGGTGGGTACAGGCGGCGGGGTGCGCAGGCGCAGGCTCATCTCGGGGTCGAGCCGGGCCGGCGCGCCGTTGAGCAGCCGGTACAGCCAGCCGACGTGGCTGTGGTCGGCCTCGGCGTTGAAGGGCGTGCCGATGGTGATGACGCGGCGCACCCTGGGCGCCATCAGCTTGCCCAGTTCGCGGGCGTACAGGCCACCGAGGCTCCAGCCGATCAGCGTCGCGCGGCCCTCGTGCGGCGCCAGCAGGTCTTCCACGTGGGCGGCGAGCTTGGCGATCCAGTCGTCGACATCGCCGCGCGGGCCGATGTTCAGGCCGCGGCCCCAGTCGAAGGCGGTGTAGCCCAGCGCTTCGCAATGGGCGCGCAGCGGTTCGACCGCCGAGCCGTCGGCCGCCAGGCCCGGGAAGATCACCACCGGGTGGCCGTCGCCGCGGGGTGTCTTCGCGTTCGCGCTGCGGCCGATCTTGTGGGTCAGCAGTTCGAGGGCGGCGCGCCAGGGTTCGCTGAGCAGCAGGCTGACCGCGGGCCGGCCCACCGGCGGCATCGGCGCCAGGCCGAGCGCGGCGGCCGGTGAACAGGTGTCGGTGCTGGGGGGCATCGGGGCGCTCCTCGAAGACGATGGGGCCAGACTACGGCGCTGCCCGCGCCCTGGCTATCGGTCAAAAGAGGAACGTGCTGTAGGACGCGCGCCGACACGGCCTCAGCCCAAGCCGTAGGCTGACCACCAGCCGTACTGCTGGCTCAGCCCCGGCGGCAGCGTGATGCGCAGCTGGTCACGCCGGCTGTTGTCGCGCACGTAGGCGACGACGTCGTCTGCCAGGTCCCGGGGCAGCTGGCGCACCGCCGTGTGCTCGCAGTGCGACAGGTCGAGGTGGCCGTGCAGGTCGTCGAGCCAGCGGCGCAGCGTGCGCACCACGTGCTGCGAGCCGGCGACACGGTGGCCGTACTCCTCGTCCAGCCGTTGCAGCAGCAGTTCCTTGCGGGTGCGCGGCACGGCCGGTGCCTTCTTCCGGCGCTGCGGCGCAGCGTCGTCCCACAGCGCGCGCCACCACGACAACCACCCATACCCTCGCCATCCGTCCATCGCCCGGCCTCCAGCTGCACGAGCCGGTGGGTGACGGCCGGCGCGCCGCGGTTCCGTCAGGCGCTGGTCCGGCTTGCGGCGGATGTCACGCGTTTGCGCAACCAGGCGTCGATGCAGCGCTGCAAGGCGGCCGGGTCGGCCGGTTTCACGAAGTGGTGGTCGAAGCCGGCCGCCTCGGCGCGGTTGCGGTCGTCCTGCTGGCCGTAGCCGGTCAGCGCCAGCAGCAGCGCGCCGCGCGTCGACGCCATCGAGCGCAGCCGCGCCGCGACCTCGTAGCCGTCGAGCACCGGCAGGCCGATGTCCAGCACCACCACCTCGGGCTCGAAGCTGGCCGCCAGTTCCAGCGCCTCGCCGCCGTCGCCGGCGGTGCGCACCTCGTGCCCGCTCAGCGACAGCAGGTGCGCGACGCTGTGCGCCGCATCGTGGTTGTCGTCGACCACCAGCACGCGGGCGTGGCCGGCGCTGCCGTCCTCCTGCGGCGTCCCCGCCGCGTCGCCGTTGCGCACCAGCGCGATGCCCGGCAGGCGCAGCGTGAACTCGGCCCCATGGCCCACGCCGTTGCTGGCCGCTTCCAGGCTGCCGCCATGCATCTGCGCCAGCCGCTGGGCCAGCGTCAGGCCGACGCCGAGGCCGCCCTGCGCGCGGTCGAGCGTGCGCGAGCCCTGCGTGAACAGGTCGAAGATGCGCGGCAGCAGCTGGGCGTCGATGCCGATGCCCTGGTCCTTGACGCGGATCACCGCGCCCTGCGCCGACGCGCTCGCCACCAGCTCGATGCGCGTGCCCTTCTCGCTGTACTTCGACGCGTTGTTCAGCAGGTTGGAGACGATCTGCGCGAGCCGCGCGAAATCGCCGTGCAGCCACATCGGCTCGGCCAGCGGCGCCACGTGCAGGCTCTGCTCGCGCGCATCGATCAGCGGCTGCGCGGTCTCGACGCTCTGGTGGATCACCGCGTTCAGGTCGACCTTCTCGCGGCTCAGCACGATCTTGCCCTGGCTGATGCGGGCGACGTCGAGCAGTTCCTCGATCAGCCGCGTCATCTGCTTCAGCTGCCGCACCATGATGTCGGCGGCCCAGGTGAACTTCGGGTCCGGCGGTGCGATGCGGCGGATCACCTCGAGTGCGGTGCGGATCGGCGCCAGCGGGTTGCGCAGCTCGTGCGACAGCATCGCGAGGAACTCGTCCTTGCGGCGGCCCGCCTCCTGCAGCTGCATCTCGGCGGCGCGGCGCTCGACGATCTCGGTCTGCAGGCTGCCGTACAGGATCGCGTTCTCCAGCGCCGCGGCGGCGCGCGCCGCCAGGTCGTCGAGCACGCGCCAGTCGGGCGTGTGCGCCGCGTCGTCGGTGGCCACCAGCAGCGCGCCCAGCAGCCGGTCGCCGTTGATCAGCGGCACGGCGCTCGCGGCGTGCCAGGGACGCTGCACGCCGCGTTCGTCGCCGAAGGCGCTGTCGTCCAGCGCCGCCAGCGCCGCGCCGTCCAGCGCCACCGCGCGGCGCTGCACCAGCGCCGACGCGAGCGCGGCCGACAGCGGCGGGGCCAGCGAACCCAGCACGCGGCTGTGCAGCCCGCGCGCGTCCGCCAACACCAGCTTCTGGCGCGGGCCGGCCTCGTCGCCCGGCAGCACCACCGCGGCACTGGCCATCGCCGGCACCAGCAGCTGGGCCAGCGCATGCACGCATACCTCGGCCTGCAGCGAGCCGCTCAGCACCCGGCTCGCGTCGGCCAGGAAGGCCGAGCGCCGGTCGTTGTCCTCGGCGGCGCGCCGCGCGGCCTCGGCCGCCACCATCGCCGCGTGCGCATCGGCCTGGCGGCGGATCTGCCGCTGCATCGCGAACAGCCGCACGAACACCCGCACCTTGCTGCGCAGGATGTGCGGCACCACAGGCGACTGGATGTAGTCGACCGCGCCCAGCGCATAGCCGCGCTCGGTCTGCATCTCGTCGGCGTACGAGGTGATGAAGATGATCGGCGTGTCGACCGAGCGCTTGTACTGGCGGATCAGCGACGCGGTCTCGAAGCCGTCGATGTCGGGCATGTTGACGTCGAGCAGGATCACCGCGAACTCGCGCTGCAGCACCTCGCGCAGCGCCTCGCGGCCCGAGCGCACGAAGACGAGGTTCTGCCCCAGCTCCTCCAGCACGGTGCTGAAGACCAGCAGCTTCTCCGGCAGGTCGTCGACGACCAGGATGTTGACCCTGGTGTCGAAGTCGTCGGGCGTGCTCACTGGCTCAGCCAGCCGCGCAGCACGACCAGCAGGTAGGCCGTGTCGACCGGCTTGGACAGGTAGTCCCAGGCCCCGGCGTCGATGCATTTCTCGCGGTCTCCCTTCATCGCCTTGGCCGTCACCGCGATCAGCGGCAGCTCCTTGCCGCGCGGCAGCCGGCGCATCTGGCGCATCGTCTCCATGCCGTCCATCTCCGGCATCATGATGTCCATCAGCACGATGTCGATGCTCGGGTCGGTCTCGACCAGCCGGATCGCGTCGCGCCCGTTCTCGGCCGAGACGATCACCATGCCGTGGCTGTCCAGCACCGTCGCGAGCGCGAAGATGTTGCGCATGTCGTCGTCGACGATCAGCACCTTGCGGCCTTCGAGCCGCCGGTCGGCGTCGTGCAGCTCGTGCGCCGAGCGGCGCTCCTCCTCCGACATCGTGGCCTCGCCGCGGTGCAGGAAGAAGGCCGACGCATCCAGCATGCGTTCCAGCGTGTCGGCGCGGCGCAGCGCGAAGGCGCTGTGGCCGCGCTCCCAGCTGCTGCACACGCCCGGGTCGGCGCTGGCCAGCACGATCGGCATCTGGCGCGCGAGCGGCCGCGACTCGAGCGACTCGATCACGTCCTCGGGCCCGAACTCGGCCACGCTGCCGTCGGTGATCAGGCAGTCGATGCTGCCGTGGGCGATGCGCTCGCGCGCCTCGTCCGGCTGCGCGGCCAGCACGATGTCGGTCTCGGTGTCGAGCGCGGCCAGGAACTCGGCGCGCACCGGCGTGTCGGCCATCATCACCAGCAGCCGCTTCTTGCGCCGGTCGGCGAACTCGTGCAGGTGGCCGAGCGCCTCCTCGACCTCGTCCACCGACTGCAGCGGCTTGGTCAGGAAGCCGACCGCGCCCGAGCGCAGCGCGCGCTCGCGCGAGTCGTCGGTCGACACCACGCACACCGGGATGTGGCGTGTCGCCAGGTCGGACTTCAGCCGCTCGAGGATGCGCCAGCCTTCCATGTCGGGCAGGAAGATGTCGAGCGTGATGACCGCCGGCTGGAAGTCGCGCGTCATCGCCAGCGCCGCGGCACCGCTCGCGCTCACCAGCCCCTTGAAGCCGACGCGCCGCGCCGCCTGCAGCAGCACGTCGGCGAAGGCCAGGTCGTTCTCGACGATCAGCAGCACCTTGTCGCCGAGCAGGATGTCGGCGCGGTCGTCGTTGGCCGGGTTGTTGGCGGCCGCGCCCTCGTCGGCGGCCTCCACCGGTTCGCTGCGCGGCAGCGGCTCGGGCACGTGGCGCGGCCGCTCCAGCGCCGGCAGCGCCTCGCCGATCACGCTCGGCGGCGCGCTGCGGCCGTGGCGCGGGCTGCGCGTCGGGCTGTAGCTCTGCGGCAGGTACAGCGTGAAGGTGCTGCCCTGGGCCGGTGCGCTCACGAGGCGGATCTCGCCGCCCAGCAGCCGGGCCAGCTCGCGGCTGATCGCCAGGCCCAGGCCCGTGCCGCCGTACTTGCGCGACGTGGAGCCGTCGGCCTGCTGGAAGGCCTCGAAGATGATCTGCTGCTTGTCCGGCGAGATGCCGATGCCGGTGTCGGTGACCGAGAAGGCCAGCACCTGCGCGGCGCGGTTCAGGTCTTCGTTGTCGCGCGACCAGCCGCCGTCGACGATCTCCATCGTCAGCCGCACCGAGCCCTGGTGCGTGAACTTGAAGGCGTTCGACAGCAGGTTCTTGATGATCTGCTGCAGCCGCTTGACGTCGGTGACGATGGTCTTGGGCAGCGGTGTCGCCGCGCCGATCTCGAAGCCGACGTGGCGCGATTCGGCGACGTGGCGGAAGCTGCGGTCCACCGAGCGCTGCAGGTCTTCGAGCCGCAGCTCGGAGACGTCGACCGCCACCGTGCCCGATTCGATCTTCGACAGGTCGAGGATGTCGTTGATCAGCATCAGCAGGTCGTTGCCGGACAGGTGGATGGTCTTGGCGAACTCCACCTGGCGCGGCGTCAGGTTGCCGTCGCCGTTCTTGCACAGCTGGTCGGACAGGATCAGCAGGCTGTTCAGCGGCGTGCGCAGCTCGTGCGACATGTTGGCCAGGAACTCCGACTTGTACTTCGAGGTCAGCGCCAGCTGCTCGGCCTTTTCTTCCAGCGCCTGGCGGGCCTGCTCGACCTCCTGGTTCTTGCGCTCGACCTCCTGGTTCTGGTGCACCAGCAGCCGCGCCTTCTCCTGCAGCTCCTCGTTGGTCTGCTGCAGTTCCTGCTGGCGGCTCTGCAGCTCCTCGGCCAGCGACTGCGACTGCGTCAGCAGGTCTTCGGTGCGCATGTTGGCGCTGATCGTGTTGATCACGATGCCGATCGATTCGGTCAGCTGGTCGAGGAAGGCCTGGTGCGCCGGGTTGAAGCGCTCCAGCGAGGCCAGCTCCAGCACGCCGCGCACCTCGCCCTCGAACACGATGGGCAGCACCAGGATGTCCAGCGCCGCGCCTTCGCTGAGGCCGGTGGCGATGCGGAAGGCGGTGCCCGGCACGTTGGTCAGCAGGATCTTGGTCTTCTCGACCGCGCACTGGCCGACCAGGCCCTGGCCCAGGTCGACCTCCTTGCCGTGCGAGGCCTGGCCACCCGACGCGTAGCTGCCGAACAGCTTCAGGCGCGGGCCGAGGCCGGTGCTGGTCAGCACGTAGAACTCGGCCTGCTGCGCGCCGACCACCGGCGCCAGCTCGGACAGGATCAGCTGGCCCACCGTCAGCAGGTCCTTCTGGCCCTGCAGCATGCGGCTGAACTTCGCGAGGTTGGTCTTCAGCCAGTCCTGCTCGGTGTTCTTCTGCGTGGTGTCCTTCAGGTTGCGGATCATCTCGTTGATGGTGTCCTTCAGCGCGGCCACCTCGCCTTGCGCCTCCACCGTGATCGAGCGCGTCAGGTCGCCCTGCGTCACCGCGGTCGCCACCTCGGCGATCGCGCGCACCTGGGTGGTCAGGTTGGCCGCCAGCTGGTTGACGTTCTCGGTCAGGCCCTTCCAGGTGCCGGCCGCGCCCGGCACCTTGGCCTGGCCGCCCAGCTTGCCTTCGACGCCCACCTCGCGCGCCACCGTCGTCACCTGGTCGGCGAAGGTGGCCAGCGTGTCGGTCATGCTGTTGATGGTCTCGGCCAGCGCGGCGATCTCGCCCTTGGCCTCCACCGTCAGCTTCTGCTGCAGGTCGCCGTTGGCCACGGCCGTCACCACCTTGGCGATGCCGCGCACCTGGCCGGTCAGGTTGCCGGCCATGAAGTTCACGTTGTCGGTCAGGTCCTTCCAGGTGCCGGACACGYCSYKCACCTSGGCCTGGCCRCCGAGCCGGCCTTCGGTGCCGACCTCGCGCGCGACGCGCGTCACCTCGGCGGCGAACGACGACAGCTGGTCGACCATCGTGTTGATGGTYGCCTTCAGCTCCAGGATCTCGCCCTTSACGTCGACGGTGATCTTCTTGGACAGGTCGCCGGCGGCCACCGCCTTGGTCACGTCGGCGATGTTGCGCACCTGGCTGGTCAGGTTGGACGCCATCAGGTTCACCGAGTCGGTCAGGTCCTTCCAGGTGCCGGCCACGCCCTGCACGTCGGCCTGGCCGCCCAGCTTGCCCTCGGTGCCCACCTCCAGCGCGACGCGCGTCACCTCGGCGGCGAAGGAGCGCAGCTGGTCGACCATCGTGTTGACGGTGTTCTTCAGCTCGGAGATCTCGCCCTTCACGTCGACGGTGATCTTCTTGGACAGGTCGCCGGCCGCCACCGCCTTGGTCACGTCGGCGATGTTGCGCACCTGCGAGGTCAGGTTGCCGGCCATGAAGTTGACCGATTCGGTCAGGTCCTTCCAGGTGCCGGCCACGCCCTGAACGTCGGCCTGGCCGCCCAGCTTGCCCTCGGTGCCGACCTCGCGCGCCACGCGCGTCACCTCGGCGGCGAAGGAGCGCAGCTGGTCGACCATCGTGTTGATGGTGTTCTTCAGCTCGGAGATCTCGCCCTTCACGTCGACGGTGATCTTCTTGGACAGGTCACCGGCGGCCACCGCCTTGGTCACGTCGGCGATGTTGCGCACCTGGCTGGTCAGGTTGGACGCCATCGAGTTGACCGACTCGGTCAGGTCTTTCCAGGTGCCGGCGACGCCTTGCACGTCGGCCTGGCCGCCCAGCTTGCCTTCGGTGCCCACCTCGCGCGCGACGCGCGTCACCTCGGCGGCGAACGACGACAGCTGGTCGACCATCGTGTTGATGGTGTTCTTCAGCTCGGAGATCTCGCCCTTCACGTCGACGGTGATCTTCTTGGACAGGTCGCCGGCCGCGACCGCGGTGGTCACCTCGGCGATGTTGCGCACCTGGCTGGTCAGGTTGCCGGCCATGAAGTTGA
This sequence comes from Rhizobacter sp. P2_D12, assembly GCF_056404395.1. Taxonomy (NCBI): domain Bacteria; kingdom Pseudomonadati; phylum Pseudomonadota; class Betaproteobacteria; order Burkholderiales; family Sphaerotilaceae; genus Rhizobacter; species Rhizobacter sp. P2_D12. The sequence goes on from NZ_JBFUEB010000048.1 coordinate 45,300, forward strand.
CCGACTCGGTCAGGTC